>NZ_JBHUHX010000051.1:0-166449 GCF_042682685.1 Thiorhodococcus fuscus | reverse complement strand
TCTGCTCCAAAATATCTCAGGAAAAACAACGCACCATCGTACACTCAAAGTTCTGTGTAATGGGATGCGTCAAGCCTCAATCCTCGAGTCGCCAGCAGCATCAATCCGCAGGTAGCTTCAAGTCTGAACTACAGGGTCGCTAGCAGCATCAACCCAGGCGTCGCTAGCAGCCTGAACCCTCGTGTCTCAACGTCACTGAATCCAAATGTTGTTTCTAACATTGCTGGCCACTACGTCTGGTCACTGGAATTGGAGGCTGTTGCGTTTACTGTCGAGGCTAACGACCGCGTGCGGCTTCTCTTTGATACAAGTGCCGAGTTTACTGGTGTTTTGATAGTCGTTCGCGACGATTTCGTAAATGAGTTTGACCTCGATAACGAGTGGACGGGGTATTGGATCCATGCGCGCGACAACGTTTGGCTTCGGTTCGCGGTAAATGGCGAGTGGGTTGGGTTCACGACATAACGCCGAATCGGGTAAGGGCGGGTATTTAGCCCGCCCTCCCCACACCACCTAGCATGCGGGTCCGCACTAGGCGGTTCACAACACAAGAAGGGAGCACACGAGGACTTCAGGCATAGCCATGCGCTTTCATCCACTGATCGCGAATGCTGATCAAGCCCTGACTTTTCAGCCAGTCATTGGTCATCCCGGTTTGCGTGCCCAGCGACCGGGACAGGTGCCAGTCGCTCTTGGAGCTCATGCCCGTCCAGATCGCGGTCCGTATCCGTGTTCCCAGAGCCCTCAGCTGACGAATGCGATTGTGCACCCCTCGCCACTGTTTCCAGTAGCACATGCGGATGCGTCGCCTCAGCCAGTGGTCCAGCTCGGAGATCGGCCGGTAATCGTCCGAGATGCCAAAGATGAAACGGGCGTTAGGTTGGGCCGACGAAAGGAGGCCCAACGTACGACGTCTTGTTGGGCCTCGTACCTCGGCCCAACCTACGAGCCGGCGGTTTCACGGTAAGGATTGATCGAGCAGAGCCTCGAATCCCGTCACAAACCAAGCCGATCCGCCAAATCGTCCATATCCAGTTCGCTCGCCCGATGCGCGTGTCGTATGCCGCTGGACCGGTCGAGCGCGTCGCGCAGCGCCTCGACGAAGCGCTGTCCCTGCTCCTCGTCGATGAGGGCGAGGTCCGCCGTGACCGATAGGTAGAGACCCTCCGCGACCCGATGGGCGAGCAGGGCGAGGGCGTGTCCGGTTCGGAAGCTCGGGTCGATCGGGTTGCCCAGGCCGTTCCAGTCCACCCGCAGCCGATCAGTCGGGCCGTCGCCGGACAGGTCTCCCAGATAATTGAGCGCCAAGGGGGCCTGTGCGTCGCGCAGATTCCGTCCGTCCTCGCGCATCCAGGCCAGTAGGGCGTGCCCTAGGCCGCCTCGCGGTAGTGCTGCGAGTGGATCGTCCCGGGATCCGGCGGTCACATGGACCGGCGTGATGCGGGTGAGCCAGCCGACGAGGTCTCCGGCGGCGGGCAGGTGCGCCGGCAGGTCGCGTCCATGGGTCTCGACGTCGATGACGCTCTCGGGCCAGCCGAACACCTCTTGGGCCGCCTCAGCCATCGCCAGCAGCAGCCCGCTGGCGAGCGGTTCGCGTCCGTTCCCGCGCCCCAGGAGATCCGGGCTCAGCTGGTCATGGGTCAGGGTCATCTCGAAGCGGTGCGTCGCGTTGCGGGCGCTGCCGTTCGGCTTGATCGGCAGACCGAGGGTTCCGCAGACGGCCGCGACCCGGCTCCAGTAGTGCCGCTCGGAGACCGTGGTCGGCGATTGGGCCTCCCTGGCCAGCGCGGCGGTCAAGGCGCCATAGCTCGTCGCGGGCGGGGGCAGGGCGGTCTCCGGCTCATCGAGCAGGGCCGCGAGATCGTCCAGCAGGATCCGCCAGGACAGGAGATCGACGGCCAGGTGGTGCGCGGTGAGGAAGAGACGGTCGCCCGAGTCCAGACGCAGGAGATGGGCGGCGAGGAGGCGTCCGGTCTCGGGGTCGAAACCGGAATGCACCTGCTCGGCGAGCCGTTCGAGATAGGGCTCCACCTCCGTTGCCCCATGGGTGCGGAGATCGTGCCGCTCCAGTGCGCACGGCGTCCCGGAGGGTTCGAGCCGTGCCTGCTGCCGATCCAGCCGGAAACTCAGTGCCGGATGACGTTCCGTCAGCGCGGCCAGCGCGCGCTCGACGCGGTTCGGTGTCGAGGATTCGGGCAGATCGACGAGGATCGACTGGTTGAAACGCCCGATGGGGCCGCCGTCGCAGCGCGACAGGAACCAGTGCTGAATCGGGTGCAGGGCGACCGGGCCAGTCTGCGTCTCGGCCAGGGCCGGGCTCGCGTCGCGTGCGTGAGCGGCGAGCGCGACGGCGGACTGGTACTGGAAGATATCGGTCGCCGTGATGCCGATCCCCAGTTTTCCCAGGGCGCCGACCGCGCGAATGGCCGCGATCGAATCCCCGCCGAGTCCAAAGAACGAGCGATGCGGATCGATCCCGGTCTGTCCGAGGATCTCGGCGAAGACTCGGGCGATCGTCCGCGCGGTCTCCGTCACCTCGCCCGGTTCCTCGTCGTGCCGCTCGGTCGCCGTGGGGACCAGGTCGGGCAGCTCGTCACGGGCCAGCTTGCCGCTGACCGTGCGCGGCAGGGTCTCGATCTCGCGCAGCAGACTGGGCACGGCATAGCGCGGCAGATGCCGCAGCGCATGGGCCCTGACATCCTCCAGGAAGCTGTCTTCGACCTCGCGCGGCGTCCCCTGATCGTCGAATAGATGCTCGCGCAGCGGATTGCCGCCGAGGTCCCCGGCCGTGTGGGGCATCGACACCTCGAACGTCTGGATCGGCTCGCCCTCGCGCAGGATCGCGGCGGAGAGATGGAAGTTCGGATGCAGTCCGTCGGCATCCAGGGTGCGGGTCAGGGTTCCCTCGATTCGGTCCCCCGTCCTGAGCGCGAATCCCTCCAGCGCGATGGGGACGTAGATCGGCAGCCAGCTCGATGTCGTCTGGAGGATGTCCACCTCGCGGTTCGCGCCGACATCCAGGGTCAGCCACAGCAGGAAACCGGTGAACCGGCCGTCGCGCAGCGCCTCCAGCGCGATCCGGTGGCGGTCCTCCAGCGGCCAGTCCCGCGTGAAGTCGAGACGCTCGAAGACGTCGGATCCGGTCAGCAGGCGTTCGCGGTCGAGACGCCGGAGGCAGAGGCGCAGATCGAAGGGCCGTCCCCGCTGCTCGAAGATCCTCGTGACGTAGCGCGCCGTCAGTGGGGAGAACCCTGGCTCGATCTCGTCGGCCGGCAGCTCCAGGGCGGCGATGCGGGTCTCGGTGCGGCGCGGCAGCATGTTCTCCGGCGACTTCAGCAGTGCCCGTGCCGCCTGCAGGATGACCGCCGCGCCTTCCGAGCCGCCGATCGACCCCACGATCTCCGAGATGCACCAGTCGACCTTCTCCGGCAGTTGGACGCTGGAGGCGTCGCCCGTGACGATGCGGATGCGGTCCTCCAGTCCCAGTTCGGAGACCGTCGCGCGCGCCCGATCGGCGATCTCGGGATTGATCTCGATGGCGTAGACGTATCGCGCCCCCGCCTCGACGGCCATGCGCGAGAGGACCGCATAGGGCCCCGGGCCGACCTCGACGACGGTCTTGCCCGGCAGATAGCGGCGGAATCCCTCCATATAGCGGAGGTTGCGGCCGCGGTCGGTGGCCATGGCCGAGTAGAGGATGTCGTCGTAGACGAAGAGCTCGGCGATGGACGGCCAGACGCCGACCTTTCCGGGCCGGCGCAGGATCCAGGCGCCGACCGAGGTATAGCGGCCCTCGTCGCCCAATGGGGTCACGATGGCCTCGGCGACCTCGGGCGCCCCCCTCAGGGTCTCGGCGACCTCGTCGAGCTCCAGACGCTGACCGGCGACCTTGATCTGGCCGTCGTTGCGCCCGGCGAAGAGGAGCTCGCCGTCATCGCGCAGGATCCCCATGTCCCCGGTGCGATAGACCCGCGTCTCGGGGCCGTCCGGTCCCTTCGTGAAGGCGGCGGCCGTCAGGTCCGGGCGCTTCAGATAGCCCCGGGCCAGCCCCAGGCCATGGAGTCGGATCTCGCCGGGCACACCGATCGGGCAGAGACGGTCCTTGGGGTCGCGAATGGCGAGACCGCAGCCCGCGATGGGACGGCCGATGGGGATTCGGGGACCAGGCGTCTCGGACCGCGTCCGGAAGAGGGTCGAGCACACCGAATTCTCGGCGGGTCCGTAGGCATTGAAGAGACGCAGCCTGGCACCGAAGCGCCGGGCGTCCTCGACGCGCGCCGGTTCTCCGGCCGAGACCAGGGTTTCGAGGCTGTCGGGCAGATGATCCCCGATGACGGCGAGGTAGCTCGGCGGCAGGGTCGCGACGCTCACGCGCGTCCGTTCCATGAAGTGGCGCAGCTCGGCTGGATGCTCGACCGTCGCCTGAGACGGGATCGCCAGCCGTCCGCCGGACAGAAGCGCGGTGAAGATCTCGGAGATGGAGGCATCGAAGACGGGGGCGGCGAATTGCAGCACCCGGCTGCTCTCCGTGATCCCGAAGGTCTCGATCTGCTCGCGGATCATATTGGCGACGCCCGCGTGCTCGATCAGTACGCCCTTGGGCTCGCCGGTCGACCCGGAGGTGAAGAGGATGTAGGCCAGTCCCTCGGGGCGCGCCCGATCCACGGCATCACGGACCGGGGCGATCTGGCCCGGATCGATCCGGGTCCGCGAATCGGGCAGCTCGGCCATCGGCAGAGCGGTCAGCACATGGCGGATCTCGGCCCACTCCAGGGTCGCCTCGATCCGGGTCCGCGGCCAGCGCTCGTCGAGCGCCACATAGGCCCCGCCCGCCTTGAGGATTCCCAGGATCCCGGCGACCCCTAGGATCGAGCGAACGCCGAGCACGGCGACCGCCTCCTCGGGCTGCAGACCGCGCGCGATCAGGTCGTGCGCAATGCCGTTGCCGAGCCGGTCCAGCTCGGCATAGGTCAGGCTGCCGGTCTCGTCCGAGACCGCGATGCGGTCCGCGCGCTCCTCGACGACGTCCGAGAAGATGCGGGTCAGGGTTCGGGCCGGGCGTCCCTGATGGCTTCGGTCCAGCCGGGCGACGAGTGCGGCCTGGGTGGCGTCATAGGGCGTCAGATCCGCGACGGGCGACTCGCAGCCGGGCATGAGCTGCTCCAGGATCGCCCCGTAATGGCGGGCGATGCGCGCCACCTGTTCGGCGTCGAACAGCGCGGTGTCGTAGTTCAATGCCAGGGTGAAGGCGCCGCGCCGGCGGTCGTGGGTGACATGGAAGACGAGGTCGAAGCGGCTGAAGCGCCATTCGGTGTCGCGGCCCAGGGGAGACAGGGCGACGCCCGGCAGCTGCAGCTCGGGGCGATCGGCGTCGTAGTAGACCAGCAGCAGGTTGCAGATGGGATTGCGGGAGAGGTCCCGCGCCCGGCCCTGACCCGCGATCATGCGCTGGAAGGGCCACTCCTGATGGTCGAGCGCCTCTCTCAGGTCGCGCGTCGTGCGATCGATCAGCTCGGCGACCGTCTCCTGGTCGTGGAGACGCAGGCGCAACGGCAACGTGTTGGCGAAGAAGCCGATCTGATCCTCCAGGTCGGGATGGTTGCGCCCCAGAACGGGCGTCCCGATCACCATGTCGGACTGGCAGGCGCGCTGTTCCATGGCGATCGTCAGACCGGCCAGCAGCAGGGCGAAGAGGCTGGTGCCGCGCGCCTGGGCCAGGGTGGAGAGGGTGTCGGCGAGTACGGGCGGCAGCTCCTGGTGGAGCGTGCGGCCCTCGAATGCCTGGCGTGCCGGGCGTGCCTTGGCCTCCGGGAGCTCGACCGATTCGGGTGCCCCGCTCAGGACCTTTCGCCAATAGCCGTCGAGTTCTTGGGCCGTCTCGCCATGCAGACGCTCGGCCTGCCAGGCGATCACATCGCGATACTGGAGCCGGGGCGCGGGCGTCGGGCCATCCGTGGCGTAGGCCTCGCCGAGCCGCTGGACGAAGATGTCGAGCGATTCGCCGTCGCAGACCGCGTGATGGAAGGTGACGACCAGGATCGTCTCGGCCCCGGACGCGGCGGTCGCCGCGACGAGGCGCAGGAGCGGCGGCTGGGACAGGTCGAAGGGGCGCTCCCGTTCCTCGATCAGGAGACTCTCCGCCGTCGTCTCGATGTCCGACGCATCGGCCAGGACGCGGCGCTCGATCCGGAATTCCAGGTTTCGATCCACCCTCTGGCAGGGGACGGAGTCGATCTCGAGGATCCGGGTGCGCAGGATGTCGTAGGCATCCATCACCGACTGGAAGGCCCGTTCGAGCCGATCGAGATCCAGCCCGGGTCCGGCGCGGAAACCGTAGCAGAGGTTGTAGGCGACCGGGCTCATGCCGATCCGGTGCATGGCCCACAGCTGTTCCTGGGTGTCGGACAAGGGGTCCTGGGGTGCAGGCAGGGCCTGAGGGATTCCGGCCGGGGCCGCCGTGGTCGCTCCGGTGCCCATGCGTTCGGCCAGCCGGCGGATGGTCCGGGCCTCGAAGAAGTCGGCGATCTTGAGATCATGCCCGGTGGCGCGGAAGATCTCGCCGACCAGCTTGATGGCCTTCAGCGAGTCGCCTCCGAGATCGGCGAAGGGGGTTTCGACGCCGATCCGCTCGACCTTGAGGACCTTGCGCCACAGCGCTTCCAGCAGTCTCTCGGTCTCGGTTGCCGCCGCGACTGGTCCGGCGGCGCCGTGGACCAGTGCCTCTGGACGCGGCAGCGCCCGTTTGTCGACCTTTCCGTTCATCAGCAGCGGCAGCTCGTCGAGCGGCACGATGAAGCGGGGCGTCATATAGCTCGGCAAGAGGCTGCCCAGATGCGCCCGCAGCCGGTTGCTGTCGCGGTTGCCCGGGCCGACGAGGTAGGCGATCAGGAACGGGTCGGCCGGATCCTCTCGATTGACGACCACCGTGCACTGCTCGATGTCTGGCGCAGTTCGCAGCGCCAGCTCGACCTCGCCGGCCTCGACCCGATTGCCAGCGATCTTGACTTGCGAGTCGCGGCGGCCGAGACATTCCAGCCGCCCGTCCGGCAGCAGGCGCCCCAGATCGCCGCTGCGGTAGATGATGTCGTTCTGCTGCTCGCTGAAGGGGTTTTTCTGGAAGACCTCGCGCGTTGCCTCGGGTGCATTGACATACCCCAGAGATGGAAAGGCGGTGCGGATGCAGATCTCGCCGATCTCGCCGGTCAGGGCCGGGCGGTCCGCCTTCAGCACCAATGCGGCCGTATCGGGCAGACAATGCCCGACGGGCAGAATCGCATCCGCGACCAGGGCGTCGGTGTCGATCTCGTAGAAGAGCTTGGCCAGGGTCGTCTCCGACGGGCCGTAGAGGTTGACGATGCGCTGCCGGTCACCAGCGACCGCCCGCCAGTCGATCAGGTCGCGGCCGAACAGCGGTTCGCCCGCCAGGAACAGCCGTTCCAGCCGGTGCAGAGAGGCACGCTCCGATTCGGGCTGCGCGCCACGGGCCTGGGTGAGCAGACGCAGGAGGCTGGGGACGCAATGCAGCAGGGTCACGCCTTGCGCTTCGATCCAGCGCAGCAGGCTCGGCGGGTCGGCGATCACCTCGCGCGGTGGGATCGTGACCCTGCCGCCAAGCGTCAGCGGTAGCAGTGTGTCGCGCAGACTGACATCGAAGGTCACGGGCGCGAGCTGCGCGGTCGTTGTGTCCCTGCTCAGCTGGAAGGTCGTTCGCTGCCACGACAGGAAATGGTCGAGGCTCTTGTGACGCCCAAGGATGCCCTTGGGCTCCCCGCTGGAGCCCGAGGTGAACATGACATAGCTGGGCGCATTGGGCGCCATTGTCTCGATCTGAAGCGTTTCGGGTTGCAGACCCTCCAGATCGAGGGGCGCGAGTTCGGGAGCCAGCGAGACGGCCGAGTCCTTGGTTGCCCCCACATGGACCAAAACGAAGGGGCGGGCCTTGTCCAGCATGGCGCGAATGCGGGCTGGCGGAAGGTCCGGGTCGAGCGGCATGAAGGCGCATCCGGACGCGGCGACCCCGAGCATTGCGGCAACCTGCAAGCTGCCCGCGCGACACAGGATCGCGACGATGGCGGGTCCCTGTTCCGGCCTCGGGATTCGGCGCAGCGCCTTGGCAAGGCCGCCGGCGAGGCCCATGAGTTCGCTGTAGGAGAGCGAACGTTCCGCGTCTGCGACCGCAACCTCGGTAGGGTAATCGGTCGCGGCCCTCAGAATGGCGGTCCTGTAATCGAGCATCGTCATGGCTTTGCCCCAGCTCACGTGTGCCGCTCGAAACGTGCGGCCTGTCAGGGTGGAGAGAGATCGAACAGGTCCATCAGCAGCTCCGTGGTCAGGACGATCATGAGATAGTCGTCCTCGTAGGTCTGGCTGATGTCGAAACCCGGTTTTTCGTATTGGGCGCGCAAACGCGCCACGGTCGCGGGATCGAATACCCCGCGTCGTGCGATGGTGTCGGGCGATAGGAGGTCCAGGATCCAATCCTGACCTCGGCGCAGCAGCCGGGGGCTGCCCTGCGCGACGAAGCTGAACTTGCGCCGCGCGACGAGTTCGGGTGGGAGGTATCTCAGCGCGAGCCGCTTGAGCAGATATTTCTCCTCGCCGCCGCGCACCATCAGTTCGGGCGGAATGCGACGCGCGACCGCGATTACATCGGGATCCAGAAAGGGATAGCGGGCCTCGACGCTCGCGGCATAGGCGACCCGGTCCGAGTGATCCGCCAGCAGGTGGTCCGGCAGACGCAGCTTGAGATCCAGATAGGAGCGTTTGTGGAAATCCGATCGCCCGGCCAATTGGCCGACATCGATCGGCGGTGCGGCGAGTGCCGAGAAGTCGTGGCGTCGCGCCGCCAGCTCGGGCGAGAACAGCGCTTGGGTCAGCTCGGCATTGGCCGTGTAGTCGCGCTCGTAGAAGAAGCCGCTATCGCCCCAGAGTCGGGCGCGGGTTTCCTCCTCCAGCAGCGCGTCGAGGTCGAGCTCGCCGCTGTCGCGTCGCGTTTGGTCGAGCCGATAGCCGACATAGCCTCCGAACAGCTCATCGGCGCCTTCCCCGGTCAGGACGACGCGCATGCCCTGTTGCCGCACCAGCCTGGCGAGTGCCAGGGTGCAGGCATTGTAGCTTTCCTTGAGGGCGGTCTCGCCGGCCCAGACCACGTCTCTGAGACTCGAGAGCACCTCGTCCTCGTCGAATTCGACCGCGTGATGGACGCTGCCCAGACGGTCCACCATGAGCGCCTGCCAGCGTCGTTCGTCGATCTCGGGGCGGTCGAAGGTGATCGAAAAGCTGTGCCGGCTCTGCTCGGGTGCGATCCTGTGGGTCAAGGCGGCGATCAGCGAGGAGTCCAGCCCGCCGCTGACATAGAGGCCCACCGGCACATCCGCCATGAGCCGTCGGCGCACCGCCTGGGTCAAGGCGGCATCGAGCGCATCGAGCAGCTCGGCCTCATCGGTTTCGGTCTGGGCGGAATCCGCGCATGTCGGAAAGTCATAGTCCCAGTAGCGGATCTCGCGGCAGCGGTTGCCCTCGACCACCAGCAGGTGTCCGGGCGCGAGGGCATGGATTCCCGCGAACAGGGTGCGCGGGCTCACCAGACCGGGAAAGGTCAGGATCTGGTCCAATCCAGCCGGATCCAGCCGGCGCTCGACCTCGGGATGCGCCAGTAGCGCCTTGATCTCGGAACCGAAGACGATGGCGTTGGCTGTCTGCGTCCAGAACAGTGGCGCAATCCCTGTCTGGTCGCGTCCGAGCACCAGGCGCTTGCGGGCCTCGTCATAGACGGCAAAGGCGAATTGTCCGTTCAGGCGCTCGGCGAGCTGGAGACCCTCATGCAAATAGAGATGAGGGAGCACCTCCACGTCGCAGTGCGTCGCGAATTCGGCCCCCTGACGCCGAAGCTCGGCGCGTAACTCCTGGTGGTTGTAGATCTCGGCATTGGCGACGGAGATGATGCGTCCGCCATCGGCAAACATCGGCTGATGGCCGCCCTCGATATCGACGATCGCCAGGCGGCGGCAGCCCAAGGCTACCCTGTCACCGATCATCAGGCCCTCTTCGTCGGGACCGCGATGGACGATCTGCGCCATCATGGATTTCAGGATGGCTTGGGCGTCACCCCGCAGCCCCGCATGCTGATAGATTCCGGCAATCCCGCACATGGCGCGCTCAGACCTCCAGGAGCGGATCGGCCAGGTCCAGCAGGCCGAGGTTAGGATCCAGGGCCGGTTCGGCCCGTGCCAAGATCGCGAGCGGCGACAGACTCGGCGAGTCCACGAAGGCGTCGAGCAGCGATAGCAGATCCGCGAAGAGCCAGTCGATGGTCTGGGCGCGGAAGAGGTCGGTGTCGTATTCGATGAGAAGCTCGATCGCGGGTCGATCCTCTACCATCAGACTCAGATCGTAGCGTGCGGTGCGGGTCTGGTCGGGCAGCATCCGAAGCTCCAGATCGCCGAGCCGCGTTTGCGGGTCGGCATTGGTCTGCACCAGCAGGAGGATGTCGAAGATCGGGCTGTGGCCGGGCAGGGTGTCGATCGCCAATTCCTCCAGCATGCGGTCGAACGGATAGGCCTTGTGCGCCAGCATCGCGACGGTTTCGGCGCGGCTGAGCTCGATCCAACGCTCGATGGAGAGGTCGGCGGAGCCGCTCAGGACGTGTGGAAGGAGATTGAGATAGAAACCGAGCTGATCCTCGGTTTCCAGCGCGTCCCGGCCGGCATCCGCCGTGCCGATGACGGTTGCGCCCCCGCTCTCGCCGCGAAGCTCCAGCAATATGTGCAGTGTGGCCGCGAAGACCGAGAACAGGGTCAGGCCCGATCTTGCTGCTGCGCTGCGCAAGGCGCGGCTGCGTTCCTCATCCAATCGTCTAAGGGCCATGGCGCCACGGCCCGCACGGGTCTTGGTGCGTGCCGAATCCGTGGGCAACGCGGTCTGGAGCGGGGCGTCGCTGGCCAGACGCGCACGCCAATGCGCCAATGCCGCCTCGGCCTCGGGGTTCGCGCAGGCCGTCTGCTGCCAACTGGCGAAATCGCGATACTGAATCGCCAGCGGCCTGAGCCGTGGCGGCCCGCTGCCTGCGGCTCGCGCGGCGTAGCAGCGCGACAGGTCCGCGATCATGACGGGGACCGACCATCCGTCCGAGATGATGTGATGGAGGTTGAGCACCATGAGCCAGCGCTCCGGTCCCAACGCGGTCAGGCGGACCCGGAACAGGGGGCCTTGGGAGAGCACGAAGACATGACCGAACTCGGCGTCCAGTGCGCGATCGATGATGGCTTGCTCGTCGGCAGCGTCGGTGTTGCGGATCGGGTCGAGCGCGACGGCTCGACCCGGCGGATCGATCAGTTGACGGGCCTCGCCGTCCAGGATGAGGAATCGGGTGCGCAGGATCTCGTGACGGTCCACGAGATCGGCAAATGCGGTCGCGAGTGCCTCTGGATCCAAGTCGCCCGAGACGATGAAACCGCCGACCATGTTGTAGGACGCGCTGTTCGGGTGCGCGGTCTGGATTGCGAATAGGCGCCGCTGTGCGGATGAAAGCGGATAGCTGTCCGCGTCCGAGGTCCGCACGATGCCGGTCGTTTCCGTATGCTGCGAGTCCTGTTTCAATACGGCGAGGGCGGCGATCGTCTGCGCGGTGAAGAAATCGCGCAGGGTCAGCTGGAGGCCCAAGCGTTTTCGCAACCGCAGGACCGCCTGGTTCGCCATGAGGCTGTGCCCGCCCAAGGCGAAGAAGCTGGCGCTGCGCGACATCTCGGTGCGGCCCAGGAGTTCGCAGAGTATGGCGGCAATCTCGGTTTCGAGCCCCGGACGTGGGGCGTCGCCCTCGGTCGCCGCGCCGATTTGGCGGTCGCACATGCCCGCAAGCGCACGCAGATCCGCCTTGCCGTTCAGCGTCAAGGGGATCCGATCCACGCGATAGAGATGCTTGGGGATCATGTAGGCGGGCAGGACCTTGGCCAGATAGGCGCTCAAACGGTCCGCATCCGGCTCCGCGTCGGCGATCATCCAGGCGGCCAGCGCCGTCTCCTCTCCCGCGATCCCCCGAGTGCCCACGACGGCCTTGCGAATGCTCGGAAATCCGCTCAGTGCCGTTTCGATCTCGCCCAGCTCGATGCGAAAACCCCGGACCTTCACCTGGCTGTCGGCGCGGCCCAGATAGGTCAGCTCGCCCGCGAGGTCATAGCGACCCAGATCGCCGGAGCGATAGAGACGAGACTCGGGGCGATAGGGATCCTCGACGAAGCGCGCGGCCGTCAGGTCCGGCTGACCCAGATAGCCGCGTGCGACACCGGAGCCACTGACCAGGATCTCGCCCTGCACGGTGGCTGGAACGGGCCGCAGCTCGGCATCGCGGATCGTGACCCCATAGCTGGGCAGGGGACGTCCGATCAGGCTGTCGGTGCGATCGAGATCCTCTTTGGTAAGGTGCCGGAACGTCGTGTGGACGGTCGTCTCCGTGATCCCGAACAGATTGATCAGTCGACACTCCGGATAGCGTTCGGACCAGGCGCGCAGCTGCGTCGGCGTGAGTGCCTCGCCGCCGAGCCAGATCGAGCGCACGGCCAGATCGGCCTGCGCCTCGTTCATTTCCTGATCCGACAAGACCTTGAAGGCCGAGGGGGTGAGGCTCAGAACCGTCACCTCCTGTTGCTTCAGTTGGGCGCGCAGCAGGGCGAAATCGTCGCGCGCCGCCTCCGGGATCACGACGATCCGGCCTCCGGTCAGGAGCGCGCCCCAGATCTCCCAGATCGAGAAGTCGAAGGCGGGTGAGTGGAACCAGCTCCAGCGATCGCCGGCCGCGACGGGAAAGAGGTCCTCTTGTCCGAGCATCAGTGCCAGCACGTTGCGGTGCTCGACCATGACCCCCTTGGGGCGTCCAGACGATCCCGAGGTGAAGATGACGTAGGCCCCATCCGTCGCGCGCACTGCGGGCCATTCGGGCTCGACCTCGGAGCGATCTTCCGCGAGTCTGGTCATATCGACGCGGGGCAGGTCCAACGGCAGCAGGTCCCGACCCATGGCGCCTTTGACGATGACCGAGACGGCCTGCGCATCCGCGAGGATGCGCGCGGTCCGCTCCGGGGCTGCGCTCAGATCCATGGGCACGAAGGCGGCTCCAGCACAGAGCACCGCCAGCATCGCCACCACCGTATCGCGGTCGCGCGGCAGCATCAGGGCCACGCGATCGCCGCGCAGCACGCCGCGTGCGATCAGCGCTCGCGCCAGGGCGCGCGCCTGGAGTTCCAGATCGGCATAGGTGAGTGTGCCTTTCGCATCGGATACGGCAATCATGTCCGGCATGCGGCGCGCACGATCCGAGACCGCGTCGGGCAGGCTGGCATAGGGCCAGGTTGCTCGTGTCTGGCGCGGCCCGCCGGCTGCGATGAGCTGTTCGATCTCGGTTTCCGTCGCCAGCGGCAGGCTCAGGAAGGGGCGATCGCCATGCGCGCACAGGGCCGCGAGCAGCCGGCACAGCAGCCGACCCCAATGGTCGACGGTTTCTGCGTCGAACATCTCGGTGTTGAAGACCAGCATCAGGTCGAGTCCGCCATCTGACGCACGATTCGCCGCCAGGGTCAGATCGTATTTGCCCCAGCCGATGGCCGGGGGCATTTCCCGACCTGGAACGGGCTCGGCACTGCGCACATAGAGGACATCGAACAGCGCCGTGCGACTCATGTCGTTGTCCGGCTTCAGATCCAGGACGACCTGATCGAAATCGGTCCGCGCATGGGCGAGCACCTCGGTCGAGTGACGCGCGATCTCGGCGATCGCCTCGGCCGTGCCTGCGATCACGCTCAGGTCGATGCGTAGAGCGACCAGATTGGCCTGTCCGCCCGGATATCCGGATCGGCGCGGCACGGTCTGTCCGAGCACGATCTCCTCTTGACCGCTGAGTCGGCTCAGCAGGCTGACGAATCCGGCCAGAATCAGATCGTCGAGTGCGACATGCGATTCGGCCGCAAGCCGCTCGATCGCGGCGAATTCGGCAGCGTTCAGCGAAACCTGGCTGAAGCCCGAGCCGAAGACATGAACGGCGGCGCGCGGTCGGTCGACCGGCAGCAGCAGCCGAGGCGGATGGGGGCCGAGATAGCGCTGCCAGAAATCCCGCTCATGCAGCAAAACAGCGGCGTCCGGCAAGCTAGTCTGGTCGGGCGCGGGTCGTCTGGGGATCTCGGTGCCGACCCTCAGCCAATCCGCGATCCCGGCGAGCGATGCCTCGTCCACGATGATGTGATGTCCGACGAGCAACAGCGCGCGCTGGGCGTGCGGTCGTTCCACGACCGCCATCCGCAACAGAGGACCAGTCTGCACGTCGAACGGCGCAAGGATGAAGCGGCGGACCTGTGCGTCGACCTCATCGCCGCCGATCGATGCGCACGGCGGCGCCTGGATGCGCGCTGCACTGATTCGAGGGTTGCCGTCGACGGTCTGGAAGGCAGCCCGAAAATCGGGGGTGTCGGCGAGCAGTTGCGCGAAGCGCTGCTGCAGTAGCGCCGGGTCTGCGCTTGCGTCCAGCTCGAAGGTGGCGGCCATGTTGTAGTAGGTCGGTGCCGTTGCGTAGAGCTGGCCGTTCTCGAACTGATCCACGAACCAGAGACGTTTCTGTAGCGCGGACGGCTCGCGGAGCTGGTCCGTTCGTGACCCGTGCGCGATCGGCGCCTCGGGATCGTGACACAGGGCCTGAAGCATCCGTTCGATCTCGTCGAGGATTCCGGCGATGGTTTGCGGCTGGAAGATGGCTGTCGCATAGGTGAGGTCCAGACTCACTCCATCGCCCGTTTCCACGACATAGAAGGACAGATCGAACTGCGAGGTCGGCAACGCCGGTTCCGCGAATGCGAACCCCAGCTCGGCGCCGAGCTGGCTGAGACCGCTGCGGTCGTCGTGCGTGACGCAGATCTCGAACAGCGGGTTGGCCGCTGGATCCGGGGTGAGTTCGAGTGCCGTGCAGATGTCCTGCAGGCTGCAACCGGAATGCTCGGTCGCGGCCATCAGGGCCGAGCGTACCGCCGCGATCAGATCCAGCGCCCGCCAATCCTCGTGCAGGACCAGATGCAGCGGCAGCGTATTGGCGAAGAAGCCGATGGGCCGATCGAGGCCGGGTAAATCGCGGCCTGCGACGACGCAGCCGAGCACCAGATCTCCGCTGTCGTTGCGCCGGGCGACGAGCTGGGCGATGGCGGCCACGACGAGCTGATAGACGCTGGTACGCAGCCGCTTGGCCAGGCCGCGCATGCGCTGTTGCAGTGCTGGCGCCAACGTCAGCCTGACCTGCTCGCCAGCGAAGGATTTGATCGGCGGTCTCGGGGCGTCTCCAGCGAGTGCCGTCAATCTGGGTGCATGACGCAAGGCGGTGCGCCAGTATTCCAGATCTCGGTCTCGGCGCTCGGTCCCGAGCGCACGTGCGAGCGCATAGTCGGAGTAGTCGATCGCGAGCGGCATCAAGCCTGGATCCTGTCCGGCAAGGATCTGCTGATAGGCACCCAAGAGGTCGCGCACCAGGATCTCCATCGACCAGGCGTCTGCGATCGCATGATGGACGACCAGGACCAGTGTGCAGCCGTCGTCAGGGAGCGCCAGACCGGCGCGCCACAGTGGGCCTTCAGCCAGATCGAAAGGTTCCTGCACGAAGGTCGCGAGCCATTCGGGTGCTGACGCATCGAGCGTGCGCAGCGCGATGTCCGGCTCCGACGCGATGGATTGAACGATGGATTCACCGTCCATGTGCAGCCGGGTTCGCAGGCTGGTATGACGCGCGCCGACTCGGCGCAGTGCGCCATTGAGCGCCTGGGCGTCGAGTGGATAGGCAAAATCCAATCGCAGACAGAGGTTGTAGGCGGGACCGGCCTCGCTCATCTGCTCCAAGAGCCAGAGCTGTTGCTGCTGGCGCGTGGCTGGGATCCGTGCCGGGATCGGACGCACGGGGTAGATGCCTCCGTCCGCCGCGCTAGCGGTTTCGATCTGTCGCGCCATGTCTTCCAGGAGAGGGGCTCCGAAGATCTGAGCGAGGCTCAGCTCGACCCCAAAGGTCTCGCGGATCCGCGCCAGTAGCCTGACCGCGTGGAGACTGCTGCCGCTAAGGTCGAAGAAGTCCCGCGATACCAGATCGGTGCCCGCATCCAGGATCTCGCGCCAGAGATCGGCCAGTGTCTGTTCGGTTGCGGTCGAGGGGCGCGCGGGCTCCTGGGGCCGAGGCGCCTCTCCTTGCGCGGGCGCCGTGGGCGGAGCGGGCCATGCGAGATCTCCGAGGATCTGGGCGACGGTCGCATGACCCGCGCAGCTGCGCTCGGCGATTTCGAGGAAGGCCGCGAGCCAGGATCGGGCGCTGTCCTCCGAAAAGCGGTCGCTGTTCCAGTCGAAATCCAGGATGACCTGATCGTCGAGCAGCAGGATGTTGGCGAAGAGGTCCGCGCGTGCCCCAACGATCGGCACGGAATGCAGCGCCACCGGACGCGATGCACTTCCGAATCGAATCGGGCCGTCGATGTTGAAGAGGACATGCCGCTCGGGCATGGCATCGGCCGGCGGATGGGCGCCTGGCTCCAGGAGCCTTTGGTGCAGTGTGCGGCGCAGTTCGGCCAGCGTCATCGCGTCCGCGATGTCCAGGGTCACCGGCCGGATGAAGGAGACATTGCCGACCAGCCCCGTGAGGCCGGACAGGGCCTGTCCGGCGATCGGCAGGCCAATGGTCACGCGCTCCTCGCCCGTCAGTCCACGGACCAGCAGTGCGAAGGCGGCGAGCATGCCGACCAATGGGGTCTGCCCGCCCGAGCGCGCCGTTTCGGACACCCGAGCGAAGAGCGTTCCGATATCCGTGCGGGTGATGCGGCCGCCGGCTGCCGTCATGGACCCCGGCTCGGCATCGCAGGGTAGGTGCATCGGTCGTGCCGGCATGGATGCCCGTGTGAATTCGGCCTGGGCCTCCCAGTCCAGATAGGCGTTCCAGCGATCGGCCTCGGGCAGTGGGGCATCCTCGATCAACTGGAACAGCTCGCGCAGTAGGAGTGCGACGGACCAGCCGTCGAAGCCCAGATGGCTGCTTCGAACGGCCAGCGCCTGCTCTCCGGTCGCCGTTTCGAGCAGCACCGGCTCGATGGGGGCGCGATCCAGCCGGAAGGGCTTCGCGAGTGCGCTCTGCGCCCATCGATCGAGCAGCAGGCGAAACTCGGGCTCCTCGGGGAGCTGTACGCGCTCCAGTGCTGGCGCCATGACAGCGGCGACGCATCGCGTGCCATCGGCCGCCAGACAGGCCCGCAGTGCGACATGACGTCGGCAGAGTGCGGACCAGGCCGTCGTCAAGTGGTCTGGGTCGAGTCTGTCGCCGCTGAGACGCAGGATCACCAGATCGGTCCAGGTTCCCGGATGGACGGTTCCAGCATGGCGTCGCATCGCCGTTTCGCTGATCGCGGGCTGGAGCCGGCTTGGCTCTCCCGACTCGCTCTGTCTCGGGCTCTGCCCGAGCCAGCCGGCCGTCTGGAGTGCGGCGATCCCGCGCCGTGCCGCCTCGACGATCTTGGCGATGTCCTCGTCGCTGTGCGCGGTCGACAGAAAGCAGTTGCGCTGCTCCCAGACGAAGATGCCCCCGTTCAGCAGGTGGCTGTTGAGGATCTCCATTCCAGGTCCGAACGCGAAGCGGAACAGGGATCCGAACCGCTCCATGCGCACCGGGACGCCGGCCTCCTCGAAGATCCGGTCGAGCTGGACGCACATCGCCTCGGTGCGTCGGGCCAGCGTTTGCTGCAGGGCGCCCGCGTCCTCGATCAGCCGGTCCAGCACGGCGCGGGCCGCGGCCAGTCCGAGCGGATGCGCATTGAAGGTGCCGGCGACGAACGCGGTGCGCGTACCCGGACCGCTGTCGTCGCCATAGGCCCAGTCTCCGCCGTCGATCACGTCCATCAGCCTGGCATCGCCGGCGAGCACGCCGATCGGCTGACCGCAGCCCAGCACCTTGCCATAGGTGACGAGGTCGGCCTTGATCCCGAGCATGGACTGCATTCCACCCGGGGCGAAGCGGAAGCCGGAGATGATCTCGTCGAACAGCAGCGGGATGTCGCGCTCCCGGGTGAGCGCCCGCAGTGCGTGCAGAAACTCGATCGGTCGGTTTTCGGGATTGCGGCTCTGCACCGGCTCCACGAGGACCAGCGCGATCTCCGAGGCATGGCGGGCGATGAGGTCGAGCCCGGCCATGTCGCCATAGTCGAGGACGATCACCGGGTCCACCATGCCCTGGGGCGTGCCGTCGGTGAGCGGAGCGGATTGGGGGCTGCCGTCTTCGTCGATCCAGCCGGTCGCCAGAACCCCGTCGAAGCTGCCGTGATAGGCCCCTTTGAAGAGGACGATGCGGTCCCGTCCGGTCACGGCGCGGGCGATGCGCACGGCGCACATGATGGCCTCGGTTCCGGTCGCGAAGAAGGCGCAGCGATCCACGCCCGTGAGCTGGTGGATGCGCTCGGCCACCTCCGCCGCCAGTGGCGAGGTCGGCCCCAATGGCGCGCCCCGGTCGAGCTCTTCTCTCAGGGCGCTGGCGACGAAGTCTGGATTGTGACCGAAGAGATAGACCCCGAATCCCATGGTCACGTCGACATAGGCGTTGCCGTCGAGATCCCAGACCTGTGACCCCTGAGCACGCGAGGCCATGAGCGGGTAGGTCAGTTCCTTGTAGTCGGGGGCGAAGCCGAAGACCGCCCGGCTGTTGGCGACCCGCTTGCGGGCGCGTTCGGCCCCGGCCTTGGAACCGGCGGACTTGGCATTCCAGCTCCGTGCTAGACGCGCCACATGCGAGCGTCGCCTTGGGTCGAGCTCGACACCGGAGCTGCCCGGCTGGCGGAACAGTCCCTTGATCTCGCCCCTATCCGGTTTCCGTGCATGCGTCTGAGCCGGCGTCTGTGCCAGTGTCTGAACTGGCGGCATCTGGGCTGTTCCGGCCGGTGCGCCCAGCGCGGTCAGCTGCCGCTCCATGACCTGTTGCAGTGTGCGCAGTTGCTCCTGCATCAAAGCGACGACGTCCGGGCTGGGATGCGCTGAAGCTGGGGTTGCCGCCTCCGGGGGCGGCGGAGGCTCTGGCGCTGGCTGCGGCCGCTGGGCATCGATGTGATCGGCGAGCTTGCGCGGCGTATCGAGCGTTTGGAACAGTGCCGTCAGGTCGATCTGGAGGTCGCAGGATTTAGCCAGCGAGCGTTGGATCTGCACCATGCCCAGCGAGTCCAGCCCCAATGCCACCATGGGCCGGTCCGGGTCGATCCGGTCGGGATCGATGCCCGAGATGCGGCTGGTCAGCGGCAGCACGATCGCGTCCAGTGCATGGCCAAGGGCCGGCTGTGCGTTCGACGCAGCGGTCGTCGGTCGAGGAACCGATGGCGCATTGGGCGCGACCGCCGCGCCGGACCAAGCGCGACGCGGGATGGGTGTCTCGTTCAGTGGCAGGCGCGGCAGATCCTGACCGGGCGCGCCGCGCGACCCGAAATAGCGCAGCCAATCCAGGGGGGCGCCATGGGACCAGGCCTGGCCCACGGCATGGGCGAGATCCTCGATCCGATCCCCGCCGCCAATCCAGGCGGCATCCGGCGCGCAGGCCGGACCCAGCTTGGCCAGTACATTGCGCGGTCCGATCTCGATGCAGATGAGATCGCCCGACTCGGCGGCCGCCGCCATGGCCTGTCTAAAGCGTACCGGCGACAGCATCTGCGAGGACCAATAGCCGGGTTGCGCCATCTCGTTGTCGCCGAGGACGGCGCCGGTTGCCGTCGAATAGACTGGAATGACGCCCCTGCGCTCGGGGAGGCGCAGCCCGTCGGCGAGTTCCGCCGATGCGCGGCGCATCTGGGGGCTGTGGAAGGCGCGGGTGACATGCAATCGTTGCGCGGCCAGGCCTGCCTCATCGGCCCTGGCGAGCAGTGTCTCGATCTGCGCGACCGAGCCGGCCAGGGTCAGCGAGCCTGGTGCGTTGTAGCCGGAAATGACGACCTCATCGAGCCCCCGCAAAAGTTCCTGCGCCCGTTCTTCATCGGCTCGGAGTGCCAGCATGGCGCCCTCCGGCGCGGCATGCTCCATCACCTGGCCGCGTCGCACCGCCAGCCTCATGGCCGCTTGCAGATCCAGTTGTCCGGCGGCCAGAGCGGCCGGGATCTCGCCGATGCTGTGGCCGATGACGGCGTCCGGCTGGATACCCCAGTCCGCCCAGAGTCGCATCAGGCCATGCGCCACGGCCACTAGCGCCGGTTGTGCCAGATCGGTTCGATTCATGCGCGTGGCGTCTGCGGCGTCTGGACCATAGAGCCAGGCGAGCAGGTCCTTGCCGTCGATGGGGCCGGCCGCCTCGGATGCCTCGATCAGCGCGTCGCGGAACAGGGGCTCTTGGGCGAAGAGCTCCGCTCCCATCGATGGGAATTGAGCCCCCTGGCCGGTGAAACAGAACAGCAGACGGGGCATGGTCTTGGCCTTGAAGGCGGGCGGATGCGCGGATCCGAGTCCCGTCTCCATCAGCGTCACGGCCATCCGATAGGGGCCGGACCAGCGGCGTGTGGCCTGCCCGGCACACAGGGATGGCCAGTGTTCGGCCGGACGTTCGGACAGGAGTGCGACCCAGCGATCGTGGAGCTGCTGGAGCGCCTCCGGGGTATGCGCCGAGAGCGCCAGGACCAGGATGCGGTTTGGCATGGGTGCGACCGCCTCGCTGACCTGCTCCTGTCCGATCAGGACATGCACGTTGGTGCCACTCATGCCGAAGGAGCTGATGCCGGCAACCCGGCGCTTCGCGTCGTCCCAATCCAGTGCTTGATCCAGTGGGGTCAGTGGGCTGCTCGACCAGTCATAGCGGCTGTTCGGGGCCTTGCGCGGTGCATTCCTCGGCAGTCGTCCATGGACCATGGCCAGGATCGCTTTGATGACTCCGGCGATTCCGGCCGCTGCCTCCAGGTGGCCGATCCGGCTCTTGACCGCGCCCAGCGGCAAGGGCGCGTGGGGCTCGGGCCGCAGCACCTCGCGCAGCGCGGCCAGCTCGATCGGATCGCCAAGCGGGGTCCCGGTGCCGTGGGTCTCGACCCAGTCCACGTCCTGGCCGGCGAGCCCGGCCTCCCGCAGGGCCCGCAGCAGCAGGTCGCGCTGAGCCGTGCCGTTCGGAGCGGTCACGCTCTGACTCTGTCCGTCATGATTGACGGCGCTGCCGAGGATCTCCGCCCAGATGTGATCCTGTGACCGGCGCGCCTCCGCGAGCCGCTTGAGCACCAGTAGCCCGGCACCTTCGCCGCGACCATAGCCGTCGGCCTCCTCGGCGAAGGTCTTGCAACGGCCGTCGGGGGACAAGACGCCCATGCGCGCCAGGCCGGCATGCAGTTCGGGCGAGATGATCAGATTGGCCCCACCTGCGATCGCGAGATCGCAGGTGCCTTGGCGCAGGCTGTGAGCGGCCATGTCCAGCGCGACCAGCGACGAGGAGCAGGCCGTGTCGAGCGCGATGGCGGGACCTCGGAAGTCGAACAGGTGCGCGATGCGGCCCACGGCGACGCTGCTGGCATGCCCCGTTACGCTATAGGCGCCGAGACGCTCGGCGTCCTCCATCAGGCGTCTGTCCCCGGCTCCGAGCCCGCTTTCGCTCAGTCCGATGAAGAGTCCGACCCGCTGACCGCGCAGCGCCGCCGGGTCGAGACCGCTGTGTTCCAACGCCTGCCAGAGCACCTGCAACAAGAGCCGCTGCAATGGCTGCATACCTTCCGCCTCGCCGCGCGTGATCCCGAACAGTCCGCCGTCGAAGCGATCGATGTCGTCCAGCAGTGCGGCGGGTGGGCAGGGAGTCTCCTCGGGCCAGGCGGAGGCAGGCCAGCGATCCTCGGGAATCGGGCGGATCGGGTCATGGTCGCCGGCCAGAAGATCCCAGAAGGCGTCGGGATTTTCGGCACCCGGAAAGCGACAGCCGAGCCCGATGACCGCGATGCCGCCAGCCGTTGCGCTCTGGGCCGAGCAGGTCGGGGCGGGGGAGGCATCGGCTTGCTGTGCGATCAGGGCGCGTGCAAGTCCGCGTGGGGTCGGGTGGTCGAAGAGCACGGCGATGTCCAGGCGACGATTCAGCCAGGTGCCGATCCGTGCCGTCAGCGCCAAGGCTTGCTGCGAGCTGACCCCTTGGTCCATCAGACCCGAGTCCGGCTCGATCGATGTGCCGCTCAGATGGGATGCCAAGCGGCAGAGCAGACGCGTGACCTCCGAAACGTGGCCGCTCGCGACCGCTTGACGGAGCGCAGCGGCCTCTGTCTGTCCCTCGCGTTCCGTGTCGCCGGTCTCGGCGCTCAGCGCGCTCGCCTCGAACTGCTGTCCGAGTTCGTAGCGTTTCAGCTTGCCGCTGGTAGTGCGGGGCAACTGATGCACCGGGATGACCTGATCGAGCGCCAGGCCGCTTTTGGCCAAGACGTGGTCGGTGATCGACGCTTGCAGTTTTTTGGCCTTCTCGGGCGTGCCGCGAAAGCGGACGAAGCACAGCGTCTGGATCTCATCGCTGTGCGGACAGCGTGCCTGGACGATGGCGACCGGATTTGCGCCCGAGAGCCCCGGCGCCTCTTGGGCCACCCGCTCCAGGTCCGCTGGGTGATAGTTGAGGCCGGCCACGATGATGACATCCTTGTGCCGTCCCACGAGGACCAGTTCCTCCTGCCACAGGAAGCCGATGTCGCCGGTGTCGAGCCAGCCATCCTCATGCAGGGCCGCTCGCGATTGCTCTGGGTCGTTGATATAGCCACGCATGAGCGAGGGTCCGCGCACCTCCAGACGACCGATCGTGCCCGAGGGTAGCGGCGTTCCGGCGTCATCGACGATGCGCATCGCGAAGCCGTATGCCGCGCGGCCCAGCAGGCACAGGTGGGCGGCATTCGGGGCATCGGGCTCGCGTTCGACGATCTCCGCGCCGATGGCGAGGCGATCGCGATCGACCGCAAGCACCGCGAGCGGCTCGCCCGGCTCGCGAATTGCGGTGACCAGGGTTGCCTCGGCGAGACCATAGGCGGGTGTGATCGCCGTTCGGCTCAGTCCGCTTGGTGCAAGCGCATCGAGAAAGGCTGCAATGGTCCCGGGGTTCAGCGGTTCGGCCCCATTGCTGATGCTGCGCAGTGCGCTCAAATCGAGTTGCGCGGCACTCCGAGGCTTGAGTAGGCTCGCCACCATCTGCAGCGCGAAATTCGGGGCCCCGGTGAGACTGGTACGGTGCCTGTCCATCGCCCGCAGCCAGGAGATGGGGCGTCGAGCGAAGTCGTCGGGCGCCATCAGCACCTGGGGCAGATCCACGAGCAGCGGCAGGATATGGAAGTGGAACAGCCCGAAGTCGTGCGACAAGGGCATCCAGCTCAGGAAACGGTCGTCTGCCGTCAGCCCGAGGTGACGTTTCAGCAGATCGATTTGAGCCAGCACCGCGCGATGGGTCAGTTCGACGCCCTTCGGGGCGGCCGTCGACCCCGAGGAGAACTGGATGATGGCGATGTCGTCCGGATGAATTGCAGACGCCAGCGGAGACGTCGACGAAGGCGGCTCATCCAGTCCGGCGATGCGGTCGAAGCGCTCGCCGATCAGACGGTATGCGCGGTCGATCGCCTCATTACCCTCGAATGAGGCTCGGGCGTCCTCCTCGTCGGCGAGCACGATGCAGCGACCGATGACGCCCGCTGCCGCCAGCGTGCGTTGCTGCTGGGTTGGGTTGTCCAGAGGCGGCATGGGTACGGCCGTGCAGCCCGCCGCGATACAGCCCCACAGCCCGGTCACGTAGGCCAGTGGGTCGCGCATGACGAGCATCACGCACGCGCCTCGGCCGATTCCTTCACTGTCGAGTTGCCGGGCGATCCGAGTGGCGGCTTCGCGTAGGTCGGCGGGCGAGAGAACCGTTTCGCCGTCGTCACCGGCAATGCGTGTCAGGGTCCCGCTGCGCGAATCGGCGACGAGGAATGCCGCGCGCAGATCGGGGAACGAGATAGGCTCGAGCACGTGCATCCCTCCGGCGTCTCTTGAGGCTAGATCCGGCTGCGGCTGTGAGTCGCCGATGCCAGGTGTCAGCGTGTCTGGGCGTGTTTAAGGTGCCCAGTCTGAAAGACTCTGCTGGACTGGGGCGCCACGACATTCGGTGACGGTTTCACACCGTTCTGGTCGTGAGTGCCCCGCTATTCCTATGTGCCCTCTGCAAGTGGGGGCATGCGCCGGGATTACGATATGGTTCCCTGAACCTCGCCGATCCAATCATAGACATGAGGCGGGTGAAATAGGTTGAAGTGATCGGCGGCGACGACTTTGATGCGGACGTCGCCCAAGCTCAATGCCTCAATGCGTTTTCTTCTATCGGGTCGGATGGTTCCGCTCGGCTCCGCCGCGATGAACAGAAGGTCGTTCCTGAGCGGACCACCGAAGCGATAGCGCATCAATTTTTTCCGTCGACCACGGAGCTGTTGCTGGTATCGCTCCAGCCCGGAGGCGTCGAGACTTTCGGTCATCTTGCGGAGAACGGTCGACCAATAGCGCTGCATCGCAAGTGACTGGAAATCATCCGTGACCGCGTTGCGATCGGCATCGGGATCGGCGGGAAGACCGTCGATCATCACGAGCTGCGGTCTGTGCCCACTGTGCTCCAATTGACGGGCGGCCTCGAACGCCAGGCTGGCGCCGAACGACCATCCCAGCAGTGTCTTATAGTCGTTGCCGGTCGCGGTTGCGCAGACCAGCATCTCTCGCACCATCTCCTCCAGCGTTTCGGCTTGGTCGAACCGATCCGCATCCTCAAGTCCATCGATGGAGCCGCTGAGTTCCATGAGGTCCAATGTCTCGCGATAGATGCTGGCGCTGCCGATCATGGCGGGGAAGCACAGGACGCTGGCGGCTGTGCCCGTATCCAGCAATGGGAAAACGCCTCCATGGTTCCCAGGCATGTCCCCATCGATCCGCAGCGCCAGATCCATGAGTCTCGGCGCTTCGAAGAAGGTGTGCAGTGGAACCGCCGAATGACCGCTCCGAGCGAGGCGGGCGGACACCTCGATGGCCTTGAGGCTGTGGCCGCCGATGACGAAAAAATCATCCTGGCGCGAGATGTCCTCGACGCCCAAGACGTCGCACCAGATCTCGGCCAACAGCCTTTCGGTCGCGGTGGCCGGTTTTTCCGAGTCGGTCCCGCCAGGCGCTGGTTTGGCCGCAGCGATCATGCTGCCCGTGTCGAGCTTCCCGTTTTCGGTCATCAAGAGTCGAGACAGGAAGTAGAACTGACAGGGGATCTGTGCGTCGAGAAGGGTCTCGCGCAGCCGTAGCCTCAACTGGGATGGCGAGATGGCCCGGTCTCCGACCGCCACGAAGGCAATCAGCTGGGGCTCGTCATTGTGCTTCCGGATCGAGACTGCGGCATCTTCCACCTCAGGCAGACCGATCAGGGCCTTACGCGTATCCGATGGCGATACCCAATGCCCCCGGATCTTGGCCCGCTCATCCAGGCGTCCGAGCAGGCGCAAGGTGCCATCTCGGCCCATGACGGCCTTATCGCCCGTGCGATAGGCTCGCTCGCCCCCGATCTCCATGAAGCCCGCATCGCCCTGGACATAGCCTTCCGCCAACGCTGCGCCGAATACCGTCAACTCGCCCGCGATACCCCTTGGCACGGGTTGGCCGAAGGGATCGAGGATCTTGACCCGGGTATTCAAGACCGGCGCTCCGATGTCGGCGCTATCTGTTTCCCCGATGCGCGAGATGGGAAAAGGCTTGGTCATGGTGCAGCCGATCGTGGCCTCCGTCGGGCCATAGTGGAAAGCCAATTGCAGCCATGGGCAGAGGTCCCCGAGTTGGGACAGAGTATTGAGATTGGGGCTTTCTCCACCGAGGATGATGAGTCGCCAGTGCGCCAAGTCTCTGAACCGGCTTGGATCCGGAGCGGAAAGCATCAGGGTCAAAAAGGACGGCGTCAGTTTGAGCACGCTGATCTCATGCTCCGCCATCAGCCTCAGGATCCGATTCGGGTCGACCAGATCCTCGCGGTCCGCCCAGAAGACCGATCCGCCGACCGCGAGCAGGCCGAAGGCCGTCGTATAACCCAGGTCGAATGCGGCGGAGGTCACCTGGAGCGCGCGATCCGTCTCCTTCAGTTCGAGGCGGTCGATCGCGCTGACGCAGTAATTGGTAAGCGCCCGCAGGCTCACGTCGACTCCCTTAGGGGCGCCCGTCGAGCCCGACGTGAAGATCCGATACGCCATGCCGGGGGGGCTCGCGTCGTCGCATTCGACCGTCTCGACCGCATCCTCAAGGCCAAGCTGGATCGTCGGGCGGGCTGCCGCGAGGATGCGCGAACGTCTCTCTGCTGACCATGCCGGATTGATGGGCACGAAGCTGGCGCCGAGCATCCAGGTGGCGAGGATCTGGGCGAGAAGATCGGTGCTCGGCAGGGTCGATAGAGCGACCCGTGTGCCTGCGACGACACCGTTTGCCGCCATCGTTGCCGCGAGGGATTCCGCGCGCGATCTGAGTCCCGAATAGGAGAGTCGACAATGCCGATCCCAGGTTGCCAGACGCTCGCCCGGCACCTCTGCGATCAATTCAGGCAAGGTGCTGTCGAGCACGCGGCTCGGCCCCTCGAGAATCGAGAGTCTGGGTCCAGTGTTTGAGCTCAGTGGTTGCGAGGCGATGGGGGCGTAAGGATTGTCAAGGCAATTGGCGAGCAGTGCTTGGGCGGCTTCGAGAATGTCGGACAGTTGAGCCCGCTCAATTCTGTTGGAGTCAAAACGCGCCTCGATGAATGGGGTGCGACCGAGTGTGAAGCCGATTTGAAAGTCGTAATGATCCCAGCTCTCGGCGCGGTAGTCGTCGATCAGTAGGCCCGATCGGGGAAACGGCAGCTGTTCGAGATCGCCCCAGGCCAACCCGGACGGACGGCCGTTCATCGTGTGGTCGAGTTCGGATGCCTGAAGTTTGGCGGCGGCGAGCATATCCGCCAAGGGTGGCGATGACCAATGGGGCGCGAGTGTGAGTTGCGCGTGCAGCGCTTGGCAGGTCTCGGCGAAGCCTGGGTTGCCGGACAAGGAGACCTTGACGGGCACGGTGACGATGAACATGCCGATGACCCGCTCGATGTCTGGCATGTCGTGCGTTCGGTTGGCCAAGACCGTCGCGAAAATCGGTTCCGGGGTACCGGTCAGACGCCCCAGGAGCAGGCCCCATAGTGCGTGAAGAATCGAGCTTTCCGAAATTTCGAGTCGTTGTGCGAGGGCCGAGAGCTGAGTGGCAGTACGTTCTGGGATGAAGCTCTTGAGGCATTCCTTGCGGCCAGCAGGCCGCGACGCATCGAGAAAGGGCAATCGGGCGATCTCGCCGCGCTTGAGCGTTGCTTCCCAATAGGCGCGATTGGCTGGACCCCGATTGGCGTATAGCGCATCGGCAAAGTTTCCGGGTGTCGTTCGCGGCAGTGCCGGCAAGGTCGATGCAAGGCCCGATGCGCTCTCGTAGAGCGCGATCAGATCGTCGATCAAGATTGGAGCGGACCAGGCATCCGCAATCAAGTGGTGAAAGGTCACCACCATCTGCCACACCTTTGGCGCCTGTTCGATCAGCACGACGCGCAGTAGAGGATCGCGTGCCAAATCGAAGCGTTGGGAGCGCTCGCGACAGGCAATGTCATCTCGTTCACCGGGGCTGTCGTCTTCAGTCACCAGCACATGAGGTCGGCGCGATGTCAGCACGACTTGCACGACCTTGCCGTCTTTCGTCCGGGCAAAGGCGGTTCGCAACGCGGGGTGGCGCTCGGACAAGGATGACCAGGCTTGGACGAGCAATTCGGGATCCAATGCCCCGGTTATTCGGCAGGAAAACTGCTCGTTGTAGGGCGGCGTCCCTGGGCTTGCTATCGAAAGCTCCGAATAGACGGCGAAGATCGCCTCTTGAAGCCCGGTGAGCTCGTGAACCGATGAGATGGCACTGTCCTTTGGGGCCATGATCAGGGGATCCGCTAGTTCAAAGAGGGATGGCGTTCCGCTTGCCGATGATGCGGTCGAAATCTAGCCTGTAACCGTCGGCGGAAATGCCCCTGGATGCGGGGCGGGTATCTATCGGCGGTGGAATAGCCGCCGAACGGAGCGACTCGTCTGCGTAAGCATAGACTCCAGTCGAAGCCGTTGCTGGAACACCGACGCTGCGATGGCTCAAAGTTTTCGAACGCGTGTCAGCCCGTTGCCAAAGGCCCCCAGCTTGCGTCTCGCCCGTTCCGGATCCCTCGCCTCAACCTCGCCGATCAAGCTGAGCGGGCCGTTCGGATCGGTTTCTCGCTCGACGATCATGCTGGCCCTGGTGATGATCTCCTGAGTGCGTTGACTGTGCTGATCAATGACCAAGCGCGCTTGAAACCCGATCAACCAGGCACCGGCCAGGTCGGAATCGAAGTCATCCAGTTCGAACAGCTCCGGCGCGATGTCGTGCAACCGTTCAAGTCCAGCAATCTGAAACGAATTGTCGAGCACGAACAGCAGATCGCTGGCATCTTTTCGCGGTTGCGTCCAATGGCGCTCTTCCCAGGTGAACAGCTTGATTAGCGCAAACATGGGGATCGTGATGACGGCAAGTTGCACGGTCCCCGGCAGAACGACAGTCGCTGTTGCTGCGTTGGCTTCGGCATAGCCGATCACCGACATCACAGTCTGGCCCGAAGGCGGCCAGGAGATTTGAGCCTCAGCAGATTCGACACCGCCGAACGGCAAGATGTCGATCACTGTTCCTCGTCGGCTGAGGAGACGATGTTGCGCCCGATCGTCTGGCTTGAAGAATCCGCTGTCGATCAGCCTCTCTGTCAGCGCGATGTAGGCCGGCCAATCGGGCACGGCGAAGGCGAAATCCACATCTGTTGTCTTGCGCAGCGGCTCAATGCCGTGATGGTGTTGGAGCAACAAATCCCTTGCCGCTGCGCCGACTAGCATGAAGTCGGTTCCAGCAGATTGGCTTCGGATGTCTCTGACGATGTCGCTGAGGGCACGCAGGTCATTCTTACCCTGCAAATCGATCAAGGAGTCGCCCCTCCATCTCTTGGGCTGCTTCGATACAGCGCGCGTCGCCGGTCGTCAAGAGATCGGCGTAGATCAGCAAAGGAGGGGTCAGCGTCGGCGGATCTTGATCGAAACCCCAGAATTTGCTGAGGATCTCGACATTGCCATCAGGAGCGGCGCGCATTGGCTGCTTAGCCATGAATAGCAATGACGCCGCCTTGGTCCCGTAGAGCGTCACTGTTTGCGGTTCGATGATTCCGGTGATTCTGGCGGCCGCAGCCTCTCCGCCGAGAGTCAGGCCGTACTGTGCGAAATCGAGTTCGCGCCACCAACTGATGGTCGGGGCCTGGAAGATGCGCAACAGCAGTTTGGGTCTCAGGGTCCGGGCATAGGCCTCGATCCACTGACGCAGCAGACGCTCGGGTTGGAGTAGTCTGCGCTTGCCGCCGATCTCGGCGAGGAATCCGAGCTTAGGTAGCTCCGTCATCACTGAGCCCACTGTACCGTGGGCGACGCCAGCTTTATCGGCAATGGCTCGATAGGGTTGGTTCACGAGTTCCGGTACCGACAGCAACGCGAACAGCACGCGCAGGCCGCTGGCTTTGAAAGCCCGACTAGGAGCAGGTGGGTTGAGGTGTTCTTGCGGACGCTCACCCTTGACCCAAATCAACAAGGCGGGGTGGGCTAGGAAGGCGTTGCCGGCGCTGTCGATGAATTGGATACCGAGGTCTCGCAGTCGCTCAGCCAAAGGCGGGGACACATGATCGCTGACCAGCAGGGCGTCGGGGCCGAGTTCCTTGAGCTGCAGCGCGACCGCTCCGAGTGTCGATGGCCGCAAGCTGCGTTTCACTTCGACGCGGTACAGTGCCGTACCTCCGCTCCAACCTAAGCGCAAGCGGGCGTCCGCGCGACTCAGTGGCTCGCAGGTGTCAAGCTTCGCCGTGACGTTTAAACGAGCCAGTTGAGCAGACGCCGCCTTGATCAGTTCAATGTCCGATGATGTCAGTGTGTCCACGAATATTTCGTGTCCATGTTTCATGAATTTGGCGAAAAATTAGACGCAATGGGGCCGGCATGCAAGTCTTCCCATCCCCGATTCAAGTTCGCCCGCAGGGTGTGAGCTTAAACATTGAGGTTTCGGGGAGTTGACGAATGCTAGCGAGAAACCGCTCAGATCATCGAACGAGTGCTGCCCACATGTGACGGCCCCATCACTGACGTGGCTCGGCGACCAATTGCAAGAACGCCTCCTCCGACACCACGCGAGGCATCAGACGGCTAGTCTTACCCGCGACCATCCGCACGATCTGGCGATCCCCGTTTGGCCTATAGCTCACATGAACCGGCAGGTCATCCCCGTAGAAATAGAGTCGGTCGAAGTGGGTATTGGCGACGATCCATTGCGCCACGTCCAGCATGCTCTCGTCCTCGACGAGGAAGTCCACCGCCGCCCCCAGACGCTCGCACACCGGCTTGCCGAGGCGATTGTGCTCGTGGGCAGCGTGCTGATCACGCTTCGGGTCGATGCGTCCGGGAATCTGCTTGGCGAGCGGCGGCGAACAGAAGCCATATGTCAGCCGGATCATCCCGAAGTAATCGATGACAGGATCCAGCACCTGCTCCGCCAACTCGATGAGCGCGTTGTAGCTCTTGGGCTGCTGCGGCCGATTGGGCAGTCCCGTGCTGGCCTGGGTTTCGCCACATTCGATGAGCTGGCGGAAGGTCAGGAAACGTCCGCAGGGATCATCGAGCTCCGCCAGGTTCAGGGCGCGCAGCAGTTCGAACCCCGCGACTGTCCAGCGATGTTGCGCCAGCGTCTCCAGGAAAAGCCCGGGCGGCGGACCATAGCCGCTAAGGTCGAGCAGCTCCAGCGCATCAAGTGCCTGCTCGAAGGCAACCTGCTCCGGGTAGCTTGGAAATTCCTCGTTGATGAAGCGCGACTTGTGGAAGAGAAACGGCGGGGCATACTCCTCGCCATAGGCGAAATAGTCGATGTCCAGATCGCGCAACTTGATCTTGACCCGCTCGACCAGACGCGGCAGCGGTTGACCCTCGAAATCGTCGTAGCGCATCAGGCTGACCTTGCCCGAGGCGATGTGGATCTTCACTAGATCCGCCTCGCGGTAGTCGCCATAGAGCACGGCGGCACAGCCAACATAGATGCGCAGCAGCGGCGGGAGCCGCTCGACCAGGCTGACATGCAGCTGGAGCGACAGGCCGGGATCCAGCCAGCCTAGACCATGTTCGGCGGCCGCACGGCAGGCGTCTTCGATGGCCGCCACCTCCGCAATCCGGAACAAAAGTGCCAGGGATTGCTCTCTCGCCGCCGCGTAGTCGCCAAAGAATACCTTGATGTCCTGCTGTAGGCCCCGCTCCAGATGGCTATAAGGCTTGCGCCGCTCGAACTGCTGAAGGGCGAAATAGACCTCCAGGTCCGCCGTCCGGCCAGCCGCAGCGCGCTCCAACTCGGACGGATCCTGCCGCTCCTCCAGGAAGCGCAGCGCTTTGGGCAGTGACCCGAAGACTTCGGTCAGCACCACTAGATCCTCGACCTCGGCCCTGTCCGGCTTGCGCCCCAGAGTCAGCCAGCGATCCCAGAGACGCTCCAGAGGCTCGCGATAGACGGCGCATTTCTCGGCGGCGCGATCACGGCGCTCGCGCGGCGCAGGCTCGCGCGCTCGCTGGGAGGGAACGCGCAGCCGGTTGCGCCGGCTGCGATAGCGATCGACCAGAAAGCGCTGCTCGGCGTCCTTGTCGCGAAAAACATAGAGCACGCCCGGCGCGACCGGGATCGCCTCCTCATCGAGCACCTGCTCCAGGAATGTCTTGATCTCCGCTTGGGTATAGTATTTCTGGAAGGTTCCACGCTGGGTCATGACCCCATCGCGGAAGCGCTCGCCGCGCGGATCGTTCTGGTTGGACAGCATCACCGAGACGACCAGCAGCCGCTCAGCCAGCGACCAGGCCCGAGTCAACGCCTCCAGCCGCTCATCGAAGTCCTCGATGACGTTGATGACGAATCCCAGGTTGACCAGGTCGGCGGATGCAATGGGGTTGTCCGGCGCGTAGTACGGATCCCAACCCGACGCACTGAGTCCGTTCTCGACCAGCCCAGCCCGCGCACGTCGTCACCCCGACCGCAACCATAGTCGAACAGCCGATGTCGCCCATCGAGGAAGCCATAGCGCGCCAGGGATTGGATGGGGGCGGAGAAGCCGTAGCGAACCAGGGCGGTCAAGTGGCGCGAGGCTTCCCAGCCGGCCTGTCGGGGTTCCTCCTCCTCCAACGCCACATTCGATTCCTCGTTGCCCAGCGGAACAAGCGTGTAACCGTCGAGGCGATAGCCCTTCTCCCGAATGAGCGCAAGCCACTGCCGTTGGTAGCCGATGCGCCGAGGATCATCGAATAGGCCGACGAACTCACAACTCTCCGTGAGTGCCGCGCACGCCTTTCGGCGCGGATCATCCTCCGCCAGCAGAAGCTCCTTGCGGTGCAGAATCGGCGGATTCAGCGAGTCAGCATAGGTGCGGTAGCTCACCGCGCGCTGGTCGAGGTCGACCAGCCAACTTTCCTGAAGGGCAGGAAAGGCGTCATCGTCGAAAGTTGGATAGTTCAAGAGCGCGAGACGGGAGTCAGAATCATCAAAACGCAACAGATTGAACTGCGCGTACCGCTCGACCCCAGCCAACATTTCGGCCGCCGCAACGCGAGCCGAGGTTTCCGAATCTAGACATGCCAGCGCACGGACATGGAGGTAAGTTCGACGCCCGACGATCTTGCTCGGAATCACAGGCATCACATGCGATCAGCCATCTCTATGCAGCCGCCTTGAACTCGCTTATGTACTGAACGATCTCCACTGGAATCTGTCCCGTTTCGAACAGACGGCGGGCCAGGGCCGCTCGATTTTCGTCGAATCGCGTATGTGCCCGGTGGCTGACGTACTTGAGGGCGGCTTTACCATCGAGCATACGGACAAGACGTTCCCATCGCTGAGTTTGCGGAGCCATATCCGCATCGAATCGGTCGATCCTCGTGCGCGCACTCCGCATCGATTCGGCGGCGTCAACGACGCCCTTCTTGGTCAGGAGGCTCTCCAGCTCGGCGGTGAAATCGGTGCCGCACAACAAAGGATTGCATCCGTATGCTTCAGCAGGAGGTGAAATATTCTCGGCTTTCGCCGCCACGGTTGCCGCCGTTCTATCTTTCAACTCCTCGGCACATTCGAGGCACAGTGCGACCGTGGATTCGATCGAGTGCTTCGACGTCATCCCCGCATCGTTCGCAACAGTGGACATGGCGCCGGGGTCGAGCAGGTAATTTTCCAGTTCCCAGCGCAGCAGCACGCGGATGTGAATTCCATAGGGACGGGCCGTCAGAAACAAATCGTCCTGATGCTCCCACCACAAGGACCAGTCCTGGTCGTTCAGAAGAACGTCCCGATCGACGATGCCGAATGCACTGATTCCATCCGACCTGGCTCCCTCGACCAGGTCGATGACCGCACCGCAACCGCCACCACCGGTGCCTTTCTCGTAGGTGTCGGCGGATTGAAAAACAATGTCCTCGCCCTCGTTGAAGAACCACCGCTGAGCGATGATCTCGAAATCGTCATTCGACTCCAAGAAGACGACTGCTCCGCCGCGTTGCTTGAGCACCAATTTGTCTGTCTGTTTCAACTTCTTGAACGCGCCCATGTCCCTTGAAGTAGCCTCCTAATGCAGATTGTCCTCAATGATCCATCCTCCTTTGACCAAGCCATCCTCCAGTATATCGACCGGAAAAGCCTCCAGAATCTCGACAGAGTGAGTGGCGGCGATGACCGTCGTTCCGGGTTGTCGACGGACCTGCTCTTTCATCAAATTCAACGCCTTGTGCTGCCATCGTACATGCAGGTGGACATCGATCTCGTCCACCAGGATCCATGTATTACGGGTACTGTGAGCGCCAATCCGCAAGAAGAGCTGAGCTAGATTCTTTTCTCCGCTGGAGAGACGGTCCAAGCGGTGTGTCTGATCCCCGCTATGGACGACAGCCTCTGGCGGAACTCGGCGGATTTCGGGAGCCAGGAATTTGTCTGGGGATTTTCCGAATACGGTATCGTTTACCGTCTTCACCGCATCCTCATAGCTGCCGTTGTTCAACCAGGCAAGCCAAACAAGGAGATTGTCCAGTGACTCGGTCCAATGAGTCCCGTGGGCGGCAAACTCCTGAGCTGAACGGTAGCCCCAATATTCTGGCTGAATGATTGGCCGTTCCTCGATGCCAAGAACTGGCGGAATGTCCCGGTAGGCCGGGAAGAACAGGGTCGTGGGCAGACTCAGAGTTGAATTGGCGAAACCCTCCGGTGCCATCCGGCTTGCGTCGATCAAGGTATGTCGCAAGTCTTGAACGAGGTCGTCACGGCGCTCGATTTCCACCAGCCGGCCGCGTGCTCGCTGCCGATACCCGGTTCGGTGCCAGCGCTCCGCCCCGTACCGCTTCAGATCCGCGTCATCCCAGACCTTCAGAAACGTCTCCTCGCCAATGTCCCCCGCCAGGAGGGACAGGACGATGCGATGGTCGCTCCCCTGCCAGTAGATCCGAGTCAACACGTCGAGCTGAATCCGTCCCCGGCCTTCGTCGAGATCCTCATGCCCGAACCGCTGGGGATCGAGCTCACCGAGCTGCCGCATCAGCAAGGTCATGCAGTCCAAAACCGTGGTCTTGCCGCGCCCGTTCTCGGACATCAAAAGAAAGATGTTACAAGGGCGGTTCTCCTCGTCGGTGAAATCGATCTCGTAAGGCAATCCCTGGAATGGGCCGACCCGATCCAGGGTCAACCAAAGGGGTTGGAACTCGTAGACCGTCATGTCGCTCATTGAGACCTCCCGCGAACGCTTTGCAGGCAGAGCCGGATATCGTCGCTGCCGACACGCACCCCATGGGCGCGGCGTGCCGCTACTCCGGCTTGGGGACGCAGCAGCATATCGCCGGCACCAAGCAGCTTCTCCGCGCCGGTTTCGTCGAGGATGATCTTGGACTCGGCCGCCGTGCGGACCGAGAGCGCAATGCGCCCTGGCACGTTGCTGCGCAGCAAGCCACTGAAGGTTTCGGCATCCGGACGCTGAGTGGCGAGCACCAGATGTATGCCGACGGCTCGCGCCTTCTGCGTAAGTCGCACCAGTGGTTGCTCGGCCTCTCTGGATTGGAACAGCAGATCCGCCAACTCTTCGACCACCACGACCACGAAGGGCAGATCGACCCGCCCCTGTTCGCGCCCCTCGATCAGGTTCGCGACTCCATGCTGACGCAGCAGAAGGGTCCGCCGCTCCATCTCCTCGACGAGCCCATCCAGAGCCTCAAGGGCGTCGCCGATATCCTCGATGATCTGACCGCCCGTCAGATGCGGAAAACCTGCGTAATGGACCAGTTCAACCCGTTTGGGGTCGATCAGCGTGAGCTGGAGATCCTGTGGCTCCAATCGCCAGAGCAGGGATAAGAGCAATGCATGCAAGCAAACGCTTTTCCCGCTGCCCGTGGTGCCTCCGACGAGTAGATGCGGTGCCGCAGCCAGGTCGAAACGCACCGGCTCTCCCAGTACGTCCACCCCCGGCCAAACCGTGAGGGTGGGAACCTCGGTCGCCTGAACGGCCCAATCTCGGAGCCGAGCACCCGGCACCGTATACCAACTTTCCCGAGGACGTGGCACGTCAAGGGCCAACACCCGCGCCTCACGCTCCCGGTCTTCGTCCTCTTGAAGGAGAATTCCTTGTCGCGTAGACAGTCCCAGATGCAGACCAAGTTTGTCCAAGCCCCGCTTGACTCGATCGTAATGATTCACGTCGTCGAGATAGATGCGATAACGGCTGATGCGGGGACCGTCCTCGACACCGCGAATCTGGGCTGAAACGCCAATCTCGCGTAGCCCTGCAAGGATCTCCTGCCCCAGGTCAGTTCGTGCCGGACGAGGTACGGCATTGACGAACAGCTCATGGTAGAGATAACCGTGAAAATCATGATCTGGACGCCAAGTGGTGCGGATCTCCTGAAGTCCTCTTCGGACATGGCGTTGCAGATAACGGCGGTACCGTCGCTCGGACTCCTCACCTTGGAACATGTCCTCGTCGTGGTAGACGCTGAGCAGAGCACGCACGGCTAGATCGTAGTCCCGACGCTCTCCCTTATCCGCCGAAAGGCCGACACCTGTGATACGGGCCAAGGCATATTCGCTGCCACCCAGACCGCTACCGTCCAAGTCCTCTGGTGGCGGCGTCGAGATCTGTAGCGACCGTGCCAGCGCAATTCGCAAGACACGCAATTTCGGAGCGCGGGGAGTCCCGAGCCCATGGAGCACATCCTTGATGGTCTGCTCGTCCCGAGCATCGGTGTAGAGAGCGGCCATCGATTAGCCTCCCTGGATCAGGTCTGCGACGGCCACCGGCTCGGGGACCGTGTGTTCGCCGTCAGGATTGGTTAGGCGATAAGCGCGATAGACGTGTGAACCGATAATATTAAGGTTACGGTCGTCCAATTCGGAATCCGTGGGCAACACGATGACCTGAGCTGCGGCATTTGGGTAATAGTGCTGTAAGACGCCTTCCTGGTGAGCACGATCGATGCGCGCTAACGGGGTGTCGATCACGACCGGAATCTGTTTGCCAGAAACATCGCTTAACGCCCATATCAGCGCCGTCGCCATAAGCTGTTTCATTCCTGCGGCAAGGTTGCCCATCCCGATAGAACGCCCTTGTTGATCCAGGTACTTCATCCCAAAATCCCTATCCACCTCCACCCGGTCGATGAGGTGATGAGAAGTCACCAGAACTCGAACGTGGCGGTTGATGGCCTCCTCCAACTCGCCCCGTCTTTCTTGCTTTCGCCTATCCTTGAGCGCAGCGAATAGGCCGCCAAGACGTCGCGCGGTGGCAATTCGATCCTCGATAATCACATTCTGTCCGATTTTGGCCCTGATTTGCTCCGTGCGCTTCCGCGCATCGTCCAGCTTCCGTTTTAGACCGTTGGCTTCCCCTTCGAGCTCAGTTTGACGTTTCTTTTTGGCATCCAGAGTTCGTTCCAGCTCGTCGCGTTCGACCAAATCATGGTCGTAGCGAGCTTGCTCCTCTTTGGACAGCGAGCCGACATTCAACAAGTCGGTCTCTAACTGACGAAGCTCGGCGTCGTACCCCTGCAGACGGCGCAGCTCTTCGATCCTGACTGAGCGCAGTGCGTCTGCCTGGGCGTAGGGTGAGAGTTGGTCACGGGCGGCGGCGGCCGCTTGGGGGTCTGGTGCAAAAGTGGTGTCGAGCGTGTCGCTGATCGCTTCGGCTTCCTGCTCGAGGACGCGCGTCAACTTGTATCGATAGTAGGCCCGCTGACTATCGCGGATATCCGGATCAGGAAACGCAGGCTGATCGAACAAGCGCGCGGGCAATGTCTCCAGCAAGGCGTTCAAGACACGCGAACGGGTATTGGCATCGCTGCCAAGTACCTTGTCCAGCCGCTCCAATGCCCGGGTGATCAGAGACGGGTTGGCTAGCAATACGACATCCCGGGGAAGTTGAGCCGAGAGACGATCCAGAGACTCGGCCCGCTGAGCCTGTATGCGCGCCCGAGCGTCTTTCAGCTGGGCCTCGTCGTGACGATGAACAAAGGCGCTCAAGCCCTCGATACGACGCCGGATCCGTCGTAAAGCGTCCGTATCGCTCTCGATCTCCTGCTCCAGGCTAGTTTGCGTCCGGTCCAGCAAATCCAGATCGGCCTCGGTCCCCCTGATCTCTCCCTCCAGACGTTCCAAATCGGCCCTTGCCTGGGGTTCAAGCTCGTCGCGCTCCCAGCGACCGATGGCCTGGTTCAGACTCCCCCGAAGGGCGTCGATCGCGCCGATTCCGAGGAGGCGCTCCATCTGACGTTGTTGCAGATCCCGTTTTGACTCAGCCAACTCCTGAATCTGCTCACCATCGAACAGAAAGAAATACACATAATCTTGTGGTAGTCGACGATCGAGGAACTCCTGAGCTTCCTCGTCCCTGAACGTCTCGGTCGCGGTCGTAACAGTCAAGAGCTCTTCATTGTCCCAGGCTCCATTCTCGATGCACCAGGCGCGTTCAGCGGCGACTCGCCCACTCTCCTCGTTCCAGATCAGTCGAACCGAGCAACGGGTCTGGCCTTCGTTGCGTGCCCGCCGATTCATGATGCCCCACCAATCGTTGCCAGCGCCTTCGACGTATTGCTTGACCGTGGGCATGCGCGTGCGCTGCACCGCGCGACGCAGGGGCTCGTAACGCACTCCGGTGAACAAGAGCTTGAGGCTGTTCAGGAGACTGGTCTTGCCGAAGCCGTTGCGACCCATGATCAGGCAGACATTTCGGCCTGGCTGGGGACTGCCGAGTTGGATCTCCTGAGCCCCGTAATAGGAGAACAGGTTTGTGAGTTGGATACTCTCGAAGATCATGCGGCCGGCTCGGTCCGATCGGCTTGACGCACGGCGTTCTCGACAACCTTGATCACATCGTCCAGAAGCTGCTGATGACTGCTCGGGCTATACAATGACGGGTAGCGCTCGGTCACCAAGTGATAGAGATCCGTTGCCCAGATACTTTGGACCTCGAAGCGAGGGGCCAGCTCCTCGATCAGGGCGAGGTCGCTGGAAGCGTCTTCAGGTGTGACCTTCAAGGCACCTGCCTCCCTCCAAACTCTCTGGCGATGGCCAACGCGCTATCCGTGACATCGAACTTATCGCTCCATTGCTGCTGAATATAAGAGATCTCAGCATCCTCGATCAGTCGGTGTCCTACAGTCTTCTCCAACTCCAAGAGCCGCCGGAGAATCGTTTTGCGTGCCTCGGAATTGAAAGGACCAGGCCCGATGGAGTCGTTGCGGCGGATCCCGTCCCGCATGCTCGTCTCTTCGCGAATCGATTTGAGCCAGTCCCGGAATTCATTGAGTGGCCGCATCCAAGCAGCCCCTGAGTCGATGAATCCACGCATGGATTTATCCTCCTTGACGACGGTGCAGGTCTAGCAACCGAAGCGGCTTCCCCCACAGGATGGGGTGTTGAGGTCCAAGACGACGGGGCATTCGCCCCCGCTCGCCTGCCGATAGAGGTCGAGCATGAAATCGTGGGTTCCGCCCCAGGGCGGCGGATTGTGGGTGAAGAGGTATTCCCAGACTTGATCGGTCGTCCAATCGGCGATCGGCGTCATGACAAGTGCATCTGGGATTTCGCCGTGGGGATTGAGCCCACGACTGTTGGTGGCGCGTCCTTCCATCCGCTGTGCCCGACCCGCGCTTTCATCAATGCGGGTTCCCAAGAGCAAGACGACGCCTCCATGCTTCCGTACGATACCGTCGATCACCGCCCGAGAAGGCTTGATCTTCATCTTGGTCGTGCACCAGCGAAACCAGCGCGTCGGTGACGGATAGCCCTTCCCGATCAGGTTGCCCCAGAAGCTTTGCTCGGGCGTCGGCTGAACTCGATGCACATGAACGGGCAAGCCATTGGCGCGTGCGTGACTCTCGATCCGCGAGAGCCGGTCCGCAAGATACTCCTCCACATTGGGAGCCTCGACTCTGGTATCGGATGCCACGATATCGATTGGCTTGGTCGCGCCTGACCCGAGCTCTAGGATCAGCTCGTAAACCAGCTGCAATAGAAGGGTTGAATCCTTTCCGCCAGAATATGCAACCACCCAAGATCGCTGATCCGCAAAATAGTGTTCGCGGAGGGATTCCTTGGTTTGCGAGATGTGTTCCGGTGCTAACGACACATCAGTCGCTGATTTGACAAGCATTTGCATCGAATACTTTAAGATATGCAGGGTAAAGAGGCGTTAGTCTACATCTTGCAGCTAGGTTTAAGGTCATGTGGGAGCCTCATCTCCTCAGAGCCAGCCCGGCTCGGGATCCACCACGACCGCGATATGTCCAAACCTCCACTCGGGGTCCACCGGGGCAGGCTCATAGATCCCAGGTTCCCGCTGGGCGCTTCTTGGCCTTTAGGGCGCGTGAGTGCCAGCTTGCGGGGGCTTTGGGAATTTGCGTATTGCCCGCCAACGTAGAGACTGGCTCGTTCTGCTGCGTGAGCATATTGGCGGTGAGGTCGACTTTCAGTTCGTCCCAAACGATTCTCATCGTTCCGTGCCCGTGTCAGCAGTGTAAGGGCTTTCTTGTGCGGCTTGTTGCAGTGAATAAGGCGGGCGCTGGGATGCGGATGCGGATGTGGATGTGGACGCTCAGAACGCAAACGACGATTGGTTGAGTTGATCACAATCAGGAGGGCAACTCAAACAAAAACGGCTCAGGCGAAAATCGCCTAAGCCGTTGATTGTATGGCGCGCCCGGAGAGATTCGAACTCCCGACCACCTGGTTCGTAGCCAGGTACTCTATCCAGCTGAGCTACGGGCGCATTGTACTTTGATCTTTGAAATTTAGAGGCTCGTTATCCATTCAAGCCACTGCACTGTATGGCGCGCCCGGAGAGATTCGAACTCCCGACCACCTGGTTCGTAGCCAGGTACTCTATCCAGCTGAGCTACGGGCGCATGGTTCAACGATGTGTGATTTCGCTTATGAAATGCGTCGATCAATCGTCGAGCTGCGCATTATCTTTTTCCGGGATTGCTCTGTCAAATTTTTTTCACCATTCTCGGTGATCCCGTGCGTTGGGCTTGCACGCGCCTTTACAAGGCTTGTCGGCGGTTGGTGCGCGGCATAGACCGTCGGTGGGGCCTTCCGCTACCATTCGGGCATGAACTTGAGTTCCTGAGTCGGATTCGGGTTTCGTCTTGCCCTGATGGCTTCCTTACCATGCCAACCGAGCCGGTTTTCGGCGCGGTTCGCCTTCTGCTTTCGGATCTATGGATCGAGACGCTTCCATTGAGGATTTGCTTGGCATCATGGCGCGGCTGCGCGATCCGAGGGACGGCTGTCCCTGGGATCTGAAGCAGACCTTCGCCAGTATCCTGCCCTATACCCTGGAGGAGGCCTACGAGGTCGCCGAGGCGATCGAGCAGTCGGACATGCCCGCGCTGCGCGACGAGTTGGGCGATCTTCTGCTCCAAGTGGTCTTCCACTCGCGCATGGCCGAGGAGGGAGGGCATTTCGATTTCCATCAGGTGGTGCGATCCATCTGCGACAAGATGATCCGGCGTCATCCGCATGTCTTCGACGATCAGGATCTCGGTAGTCCCGAGGCGGTGTACGCCAGTTGGGAACGCATCAAGGCCGGTGAGCGCGAGGCGAAATCCAGCGCTGTGGAGACGGGCGCCCTGGCCGGCGTGGCCCAGGCGCTGCCGGCCCTGATTCGGGCCGAGAAGCTGCAGAGGCGCGCGGCACGGGTCGGTTTCGACTGGGACTCGGTCGATGGGGTTCTCGATAAGGTTGCCGAGGAACTCGACGAGTGCCGCGAGACCCTGGCCGATGATCTGCCGTTCTCGGAACGCGTCCATGAGGTTGGCGATCTGCTGTTCTCCTGTGTAAATCTAGCGCGCCATCTCGGGGTGGACGCGGAGCAGGCCTTGCGGGCGGCGAATCATCGCTTCGAATCGCGCTTCGCCAAGGTCGAGTCGGGGCTGGCCGAGCAGGGATTGGAGCCTGGGGTGGAGGTTCGCGACGAGATGGAGCGTCTCTGGGAGCGCGCCAAGAAGGATCCGCAGTGATACCGAGGCCGACCGCCCCGGCGGTGTCTCATTCGGAGTTTCGATGAGCTTTCTCGATAAGATTCAAGCCTGCAATGCCTGGAATCCGGGCGATTTCGTTCCCTTTCTGCTCGACGGCGAGCGCATCGGCATGCTGCGCCATACGGCAGTCGATCGGCTACGCCGCTGGCCCGAACATTTCACTGTCTCCGATACGGCGGTGCATTGGATTCAGGCCCCGAGCGATTTCGATGGCCGCACGGCGCTGCTGGCGGATCTGGTGCGACAACTGGTGGAGGAGGGCGTGCTCTCGCATGTCCACGGCGAGCGCTATCCGGTGACCTCGGGCAATCGGGATCGGGCCATCTGTCTGGTGGATCGGGCCTGCGCACCCTTCTTCGGGATGCGGGCCTTCGGGCAGCATCTGAACGGATTCGTTCGCACCCCCACGGGGATCGAGATGTGGGTCGGCCGGCGCGCGGCGGATCGGCGGCTCTATCCTGGATATCTGGACAATCTGGTCGCCGGCGGACTGCCGTTCGAGCTGACCCTGGCCGAGAACCTGCGCAAGGAGTGCGCCGAGGAGGCGGGGATGCCACCGGAGTTGGCTGATCGGGCCGTGGCCGTCGGTGCCGTGACCTACTGTCGGGACTCCGAGCGGGGACTCAAGCCGGATGTCATGTACTGCTACGACCTGGAGCTGCCCGAGGATTTCGAGCCACGTTGCACCGATGGCGAAGTCGAGGCCTTCTATCGTCTGCCGGTCGAGGAGATCCGGGATCTCGTACGCGATACCGGCGAATTCAAGCTCAACTGCAATCTCGTGATCATCGATTTTCTGATTCGGCATGGGATCATTCCACAGACCGATCCGGACTATTTGGCGATCCTCAGCGGATTGCGTTCGCCGCTTTCCTGAGCGGCGGTCCAGTCGACTCGGAGCCGCCCAAGATGCCAGGTCGTTGAAACCAGGCAAACTTCGTCTGTTTCCGGGTCACGTTCAAGTGTCAGACTACACTCATTCACATATCAGCGAATCCCATCGCGGAAAAGGCACCATGAGCCCAGTTCTAGATCCCATCCAAAGACGCAAAACCCTTCCAGTCGCCGTCGGCCCGATCACCATCGGGGGCGGTGCGCCGATCGTGGTTCAGTCCATGACCAATACGGATACCGGCGACATCGAGTCGACGGTCCGGCAGATCGCGGAGCTGGCGCGCGCGGGATCGGAGCTGGTGCGTATCACGGTGAATCACGAATCGGCGGCCAAGGCGGTTCCGGTGATTCGCGACGCGCTCGCCGTCCAGGGTTGCGAGGTGCCGCTGGTGGGCGATTTCCATTTCAACGGTCATCGTCTGCTGGCGGACTATCCGGAGTGCGCCGAGGCGCTCGCCAAATACCGCATCAATCCGGGCAACGTCGGTAAGGGCGAGAAGAAGGACAGCCAGTTCGCGACCATGATCGAGCTGGCCTGTCGCTACGACCGTCCGGTGCGCATCGGTGTCAACGGCGGCAGTCTCGACCAGGAGGTCGTCGTCCGTCTGATGGACGAGAACGCCCGCGCGGCGCAGCCGAAATCGGCTGAGCGCATCATGCACGAGGCGATGGTCGAGTCGGCCATCTCCAGCGCCGAGCGCGCCGTGCAGATCGGGCTTCCGAGGGATCACATCATCCTCTCGTGCAAGATGAGCGGCGTGCAGGAACTGATCTCGGTCTATCGGATGTTGGCCGATCGCGGCGATTTCGCGCTGCATTTAGGGCTGACCGAGGCGGGCATGGGCTCCAAGGGCATCGTGGCCTCGACGGCTGCGCTTGCGGTGCTGCTCCAAGAGGGCATCGGCGACACCATTCGCGTCTCCCTGACCCCGGCGCCCGGCGAGGCGCGGACCCGAGAAGTCCAGGTCGCCCAGGAGATCCTGCAGTCCATGGGATTTCGCTCCTTCGCCCCCATGGTCACGGCCTGTCCGGGGTGTGGCCGCACGACCAGCGATACCTTCCAGCATCTGGCTCAGAACATTCAGGCCTATCTGCGCGATCAGATGCCCGACTGGCGTAACCGCTATCCGGGCGTCGAGCGTATGCAGGTCGCGGTGATGGGCTGCGTGGTGAACGGGCCGGGCGAGAGCAAGAACGCCAACATCGGCATCAGTCTGCCGGGCAGCGGCGAGCGGCCCTCGGCCCCGGTCTACGTCGATGGCGAGAAGGTTGCGACCCTCAAGGGCGAGGGGATCGCCGATCAGTTCAAGCGTATGGTCGACGATTACATCGAAACGCACTACGGCGCGCAGTCCCGAGGCTGAGATCGCCGCTCGAATCGCTCCGGGCGAGCGCGACGCTCATCCTCGTCAGCATTCCCACAACCGATGGAGAAGGACCGATGGTGAGACGATTGCTTGGTGTGATGGGGCTTCTGTGCGCGGTCGGCGCCGCGCAGGCCGAGGAGCCGATGGTGATTTCGCTCAAGCGGCTATCGCTCGACACGGCGATGCAGATCGCCGAGGGTGCGATTGCCGCCTGCCGTGAGAAGGGTATCCAGATCGGGGTGACGGTGGTCGATCGGGAGGGCAACGTGCAGGTGAGCCTGCGCGACACCATTGCCTCCCCCATCACGGCGCGCATCAGCCAGATGAAGGCCTATACGGCCGTCAACTTCAATGCGGCGACCTCCGGCATGAGTTCCAGGGCCGACAGTCCGGTCGGTCGGGTCGAGGGATTGGTGATGTCTGCCGGCGGTGTGCCGGTGCTCGTGGGCGGCTCCTCGCTGGTTGCGGGGATCGGGGTCAGCGGCGCGCCCGACGGCGAGACCGACGAGGCCTGTGCCCTCGCTGGCCTGGCCAAGGTACAGGACGAGCTGGATATGGCGATGTAGCGGTCGATGTGAGAGTCCACTCGAAAAACGGAGGTGTGTCGTGTCGCGCCTGATCGATGCTGAACCAGCCCTGATCGATGACCTGAAGGAAGAAAGCGAACTCATCAGCGAGAAGACCGTTGCGGGCGTCACGGTTTTCGTTGCGCGTCATCCTACGCTCGGCAAGATTGTTCTGGTGAGGACTAAAGACGGTTCGGGGATCGCCGTCGAGGTCGACGCCTGATGGTCGCTCACTCCTCGCTCGGTCGAGATTGACGGCCGCGCTTCTTTGCCGAGGTGCGGCGTTTGCTGTCCAGGCGTCGTTCCTTGGAGGCGCGTGTCGGTCGGGTGCCGATGCGCGTTTTCGGCCGATGGCTGGCTTGGCGGATGAGCTGTGTCAAACGCTCGCGTGCATCCTCGCGATTGCGCTCTCGGGTGCGGAAGCGGTGCGCCTCGATCGTGATGACGCCTGCGCTGTCGATCCGACGCCCGGCCAGTCGACGCAATCGCTGACGCACGTCCTCCGTCAGCGCCCTCGATCCCGCTGCATCGAATCGTAGTTGAACGGCCGTTTCGACCTTGTTGACGTTCTGGCCGCCAGGTCCGGGTGAGCGGGTGAAGCGTTCGCTTAGTTCGGATTCGTCGATCTGAATGTGCGGCGTGATGTGGAGCATGTCGAAAAAGGGGCGCCCTTAGATGGTGGATGGACAGAATCAGGGGCGGAAGCTTGCCCGTCGCGCGCGCCAGCATCAAGTCTCGGGGCGGAATACCCGCCGACCAATCGTGTTTATCAACGCCATTCAGGAGAAAGACCATGCTTCATCGCATCGCCGTGCTCTCGTCGTTGTTTGCAGCAAGCCTCTTCGTCACCGCCCAGGCTCAGGCCGAGGTCCAATCCAAGCCCATCGAGTACGAGGACCACGGCACCCATTTGACCGGCTATCTCTTCTGGGACGATGCCGCGACCGGCAAGCGACCGGGCGTCCTGCTGATCCATGAATGGTGGGGGCTGAACGACTATGCCAAGGAACGGGCGCGGATGCTCGCGGAGCTTGGCTATGTCGCCTTCGCGGCCGATATGTATGGCGATGACCGTGTGACCGACAAACCGGATCAGGCCCGGGACTGGATGCAGGAGGTCACGGCGGACGTGGAGCTGTGGCGCGAGCGCGCCGGTCTCGGTTTGAAACAGTTGATGGCGAGCGATCTGGTCGAGCCCGGTCAGGTCGCCGCGATCGGCTATTGCTTCGGCGGCGGGACCGTGTTGCAGATGGCCTATGGCGGCGCCGAGCTCAAGGGCGTCGTGAGCTTCCACGGTTCTCTGCCGGCCGCGCCCGAAGAGTCCAAAGGGCGGATCGACGCGAAGATCCTGGTGCTGCACGGCAATGCGGACAGCTTCGTGTCGCCGGAGGTCGTCTCCAACTTCCAGGACAAGCTGGAGGCCGCCGAAGCCAACTGGGAAATGGACATCTATGGCGGCGTGAAACACAGCTTTACCAGTCCGAATGCCGGTGACTACGGCATCGAGAACCTCCGCTACGATCCCCAGGCCGACCGCCGCTCTTGGACGCGGATGCAGTCCTTCTTCGACGAGCTGTTCGGGCGATAGGGCGCATCGCTCATGGCGGGGCGGGGATGCCGCCGCCCAGCCCCGCCGGACGGCTCGGGGTCGCCGATCCTCCGATATACTTCGGGTCAGACCGAACAGTCATCGAGGTGTGCGATGGAGATCAATGCCTACCGGCATATTCTGGTTGCGGTGGACTTCGAGCAGGAGAGCGAGGTCGTGATAGCTCGCGCGGAGCAGTTGAGTCGTCTGCTGGATGCGCGTCTGACGCTGCTCCATGTGGTCGAGTACATCCCTCCGGCGGTCGAGTCCATGTATCTCGGTTACTCGGGCGAGATCGCCTTGCCCGACACCAAGGACCTGGAGGATGAACTGATGAAGCTCTCCCAAGGCCAGATGGCACTGCTGGGCGAGCAACTCGGGGTGCCCGAGGCCGATCGGCTGATCCGGGTCGGTGCGACCGGTCGTACGATCGATACGGTTGCGGCGGAGCTGGAGGTCGACCTGGTGATCGTCGGCAGTCGCGGACGTCATGGACTGCTGGGGCTCTTCGGCGATACGGCCGAAAGCGTACTGCGTCGAGCCACCTGCGATCTGCTGTGCGTCAAGATCCACGAGGAATGAGTGTTTGCGCCGAGATTGGGTCGGATCGGCGCGTTGGCGTTGAACCTCCTGGGTTGCGCTGCGCTTCACCCAGGCTACACCGTAGCCAGGATGGAGCGGGAGCGGAATCCGGGAGCGTTCGAGACTCAGCCTTGTTCCTGAGTGGACCTCAGCTTGAGGCGGACCCGCTCGAAACGTTGGCTGAGCGCCGTGTCGTCCGCCGCTGGGCCGCAGATATACCAATCCTGCAGCAATCGGGTCGCGCCCTCTAATGGGTCTTCCTCTCCCTCCATCATTCGTTCGGAGAGTCGCGCGACCTGATATTCCAGTCGCTGCTGCGCCTGTTCCGGTGGCGACTCGACGCCGGCGATGATTTCCAACTGTAGACAGAGCTGACTCAATCGCCGGTCGTTGGCCTCGCGTCGCTTGCGGAGTTCTTTGCGTTGCTCGGGGTCGGTCGCAGCGGTCTGGGCGAACGCGAAGCGTGTCTCCAGCGCCTGTTGCAGATCGGCATCCGTTTGCTTGGGGAGCTGTTGCCAGGCCTGCTGGGCGGCTGTCGGATCCATTCCGTCGGCATCGTTGGCCAATAGGCTCGCTTCCAGGCGCTTGCAGAGTTCCGACTGGCGTTGCAGCAGTTCCAGCGCGGCCTGGCTGTGTCTGTCTTCAGCAGCGCGGCGGCGGTTCTCGAACGCAGCGCGCGCGTCCCGCCAACGCTGATTCGACTGGCTGGCCGACTGGCGCGGTATGGGGCGCGACTCCAGTTCTCTCCAACGTGACTCGAAGTCGCGCAATGCGGCACTCAGGCGTTGCGGATCGGTTTCGGTTTCGGCGAAGGCCAGCGCCTCGTCGCAGAGTGCGTCGCGGGCAGACAGGTGATCGCGCATCTCGTTCGCGTGCGCCTGCTGGATCGCGGCGCGGCGCTCGAAGACGGCGTCGCAGACCGCACGAAATTCTTGCCACAGCTTGTTCTCGTCCTTCTGGCGCGCGGGTACCGTGGTGTGCCATTCGCGTTGCAGCGCCTTGGTTTGCTCGATGGCCGTATCCAGGTCCGGGTGCTCGATCAAGGCCCGGACCTGCTCGACGAGGTTCTGTTTATGGGCCTGGTTCTGACGTCGCTCGCGTTCCAGGCGCTGGTCGAGCGTCTTGAGCCGTTGATGGAAGCGGCGTTCGAGCTTTTTGCGCTGGCGCGGATCGGTCGGGCCGATTGCGGCCCAGGCCTGGCGGGTCTCGCGCTCGGCGCGCAGGATTTTCTTCCAGTCGACCCGCTCCCAGTCGACCTTGGACAGGAAGTCTTCGAGTTGAGCGCAGACGCGCTCGCGTGCGATCGCATTGGCCTCGCGTTCGGCCGCCTGCGCCTCCATGAAGGGGCGGCAGCGCGCATAGACCTGCTCGGAGGCCGCGTGGAAACGCTCCCACAGCCCCTGATTGGCCGGCGATCCGGTCTTGTCGAGCCCTTTCCAGTCCGTCTGCAGACTGCGCAGCTGTTCGGCTACTGCGGCGAGCGGGAGATCCTTGTCGATCAGGGACTCCATCTCGGCGCACAGCCCTTCGCGATGCTGGTCCGCACCCCAGCGGCGCCAGTTCTGCAGCTCGCGCAGTTTGGGTGCGAGCGCGCGCAGTCGCTGTCCCAGTTCGGTGGCGGTCGCGGGCTGTAATCCGCTCATCTGGATCAGTTCGAGTGCGGCCTGCAGGCTCTGGTGTACGGGGTCGGCCTTCTTGAGTTCGCCGTTGTCCAAATGGCCCTCAAGCTCTTCGAGGCGTTCGGCAAACTGTCTCAGACGCTGTTCGGCGCTCTTGCGCTGATGTTTGAGGCGGGCATCCAGCCGCTCGGCGTGGGCGGTGAAGGATTCGGTCAGGGCGTTCTCGCTCGCCTCGGCGGCCAGCGTGCGTCCTTGGTCGAGCAGCGTTTTGACCTGTTTATGGTCCAGGGGCTTGGACTCGCCGAGTAGGCGTTCGATCTTGTTGGTGAGCTTGCCGAGACGCTCGTTGGCGTGGCGTCGATCGGAGAGCGCCTTGCGGCGTGCCTCCAGTGCCTGGAGGCCGTCACGATAGCGGGCGTCCAAGTCGCGTTGCGTCGTGTCGTGCGCGGATGGGAGCGCGTCCCAGGAGGCGGCGATGCGCTCGCCTGCTGCCTGGAGTTCCGACTCATCGGTCAGCGCGGCGGCCTCGGCGAGTTCCTGGATCAGGCGTTCGCGTTCGGTGCGCGCCGCCTCTTGCGCCTCCTGGGTTGCGATCTGAGCGGCATTCTCGCGACGGTATTCCTCGTAGGCGCTCAGGAAGCGCTCGCGCTCGGCCTGGAAGCGGGCCTGCCATTCGGGGTCGGCTTCGTCCTGGACCGTGCCCCATTGGCGCTCCAGATGGTCGAGCAAGGCACGGTCCTGGGTCCAGTTGCCGAGCCGTCCCAGGCGTTCGATCTTGGAGCAGATGTCCTCGCACTGGGTGCGAATGCGTTTCGGATGTTCCTCGCGGACCGCGATCAGACGTAGCTTCTCGCGCGCGGCGCGCAGGACGTTCTTATCGCGCTTGCCGATGTCGTGCACCACCTGTTCGAGGCCGGCGCGATCCTCCAGGCGCTCGATGGCGCGGGCGCGATTCGCCGCCAGGGGGTCATGGACCGCACAGTGCGCGAGGACTGGCTGCGAGCCGATACGTTCGATGGCGCTCCGGCGCAGTTCCGGGGCGACGCCGTGCTGGGCGACACGCTCGATCAGTGCGTCGTCCTGGATGTCGGCGAAGGCGGCCAGCAGCTCATCGTATGGCGGGGGCGGCTGAGTCTTCTCGCACTGAATCTGCATCAGGCGGTCGAGTGCGTCGGAGCGGACCCCGGAATCGGCATCCTGGGCCAGGATCCGGCGGAGGGCGGATGGGCTGACGACCTGGCGGATCGCCTTGCTCCGGGTGCCTGGATCGGCGTGGCTCAGTGCCTGTTCGGTCAGTGTCTGCTGATTCTGTGACGCGACGGCCTGCTGAGTCGCCTCGGCGGCCTGTTTGCGTTTTTTGAGGAATCGCTGGAATAGCATGTCAGCTCCGCCAATCATTTGGTGTCAGCGCGGCATTGTAACCGAGCCTGAAAACCGCTCGGTTCGGTTCGCGCGAGGCCGCCGATGTCGTGTGATTCGGGGTTCATCGGCACCTTGGTTCCTTGCTTTGGTTCTCGTCTCTCTAGCCCCTGACGTAGGGGTTGGTCTGACGTTCGTCACCGAAGCTGGACATGGGGCCGTGTCCTGGAATGAAGCGCATCGCGTCGCCCAGGGGGAAGAGGCGCCTCTGGATCGAGTCGAGCAGCTGGCGATGGTCTCCGCGCGGAAAATCCGTGCGTCCGATCGAGCCGCGAAAGAGTACGTCGCCGACCTGGGCGAGTTGCGCCTCGGCGTCGACGAAGACGACATGGCCGGGCGTATGCCCGGGGCAGTGGATCACGTCGAGCCGGCGCTCTCCGACCTCCAGTGTCTCGCCGTCTTCCAGCCAGCGGTTCGGCATGAAGGCCTCGGCTGGGGGAAAGCCGAACATCTCGCACTGGCCGGGTATGGCCTTGAGCAGGAAGGCGTCCTCGGCGTGAGGGCCGATGATGGGGAGCCCGATTCGTTGGGCGATGATGGCGGCGGCGCCGACATGATCGAGATGCCCGTGGGTCAGCAGGATCTGCTCGGGCTCCAGATTCAGCGCGCGGACAACGTCCAGGATGCGGTCGGGCTCACCACCTGGGTCGATGATGGCGGCGCGCCGCGTTTGTTTGCACCAGAAGAGGGTGCAGTTCTGCTGAAAGGCCGTGACGGGGAGGATGCGGAATTCCACTGGCTTGAGCGTTCCTGGTGCGGGCTGATTGCGGTAAGTGGGACCTTGCGAGTTTCGGTTGCGGGCGCACGCTCGGGCGATCTCACGCAAGGTGAAGGCGGCCACTCGGCCGAGCGTCGGCGAAAATCGCTCGGTCCCTGGGCGGGGTCAGCCCTTCAATATGGCGTAGAGGGCGTCCTTGAGCTGGAGGCGTTCCTTCTTCAGTTCTTCGAGGGTTTCATCGGCGACCGGGGAGCCGAGTTCCTCGATGCTGCGCACGCGCGCATCGAGGCTGTCGTATTGGTCCATGAGCGACGCGAAATCCGGGTTTTGAGTCCGCAGATTCGCGATTTTGCTCTCCAAGTCGGGAAATTCGTGAAACAGGTCGTGCGATTCACCAAGCATGGGTCCGCTCCTAAGCAGTGAAGGTGGCCGCGACAGGCGCGGTCGGGGAGTTGTGGGTGAGATTGGTTCGGGCAGGGGCGAGGGATTCGGGACAGTTGAGGTCGCGCTGCGTTGCCGCCTGGCGACAGGGGGTGGGGGAGCGCGTGTCCCACTGAAATGCCAGAAGAACCGCCTTCCTCGCGCGGACGCGCAGTCTGGTTCGGAGTCTCACATCAAATGTTCCGGCAATGCCCGATCGACTCGCATACGGCGAAGAAATTAGGTGTGTTTGGCGCGGCCTCGATCGGTCTTCCGCGCCCGTGCTGCGGGCCTGGGAAATGCCCCGAAGCGCCTGGATTATACCCTATGGGTAATCGTCGGAAACAGCCCGGTCACACAGCCGTCAGACGTCATCGGGTAGCTGTGTGACCGGACCTGTCTCAATCCCTATTTGGTCGATGCGTCAAGTTGTTTGATGACGTCGGCGGTGATGTCGAACCCGTCGTCGACGTACATGAGGCCGCTCATGCCGCGCTCGACGACCATGCCGAGCTTCTTCTTCTTCGCGACCTCGTTGACCGCCTTGCGCGCGGGCGCCACGATCTCGCGACCCTTCTCCTGCTGGGCCTTCATCAGTTCCTGCTGAACGGGCGCGGCCTTCTTCTGGTAGGCGGCGATGCGGGTCTCGATCTCCTTCTCCTTCTTCTTTACCTGATCGTTGCTCATCAGCGGCTTGTCACGTGCCAGTTCCTGCTGGAGTTGGTTGATCTCGCGCTCTTCGATGGCGAGTTCCTTGGCCTGGGATTCGAACTCCTTGCGCAGCTGTTCTTGCAGGCGCTGTCCGAGCTTGCTGTCCTCTAGCACCTTTTGCATGTCGACATAACCTATGCTGACGGCGCTCCCCGCGTAGGCCGGCAGAACGAGAGAGAGCGACAAGGCGGCGAACAGAAAGAGTCGGGTCATGAAGGCTACTCCGTGTAATCAGTGGGGCTTGGAATGTGGACTGGATCGGAAATCGGTGGCGGCGGGCGGCGTGCATTTGCCGCCTTGCCGCGCGGATTGTACTCATCCAAGTTGGTCGGGCACAAAATTGTCCATTCGAGACGGCAAACTTGCGTCCCGGGCGCGGCTGTCGGATCCTCTCGCCAACGTCGATTGCAGCCATCCTTTTCACCATGGGGTCGTCGAGATCATCTGGCTTCGGCCGGATCCTTCGACTCCGATCAGCGGGGAACCATATCGTGGGTAATTCACTTCAAGATCAGCTCCTGAAGGCCGGCCTGGTCGACGAGCACAAGCTCAAGCAGGCGCGGTCGTCGAAGCGCAAAAACGTCAAGCAGTCCGGCAAGCATGGTCCTCGGCCCGACGCCGAGGCGCGTCAGGCGGCGCAGCGAGCGCAGGCCGAGAAGGCCGAGCGCGATCGCGAGTTGAACCGCCAGCGCCAGGAGGAGGCGGCCAAGCGCGCGGCCGAGAACGAGATTCGCCAGCTGATCCACACCCATCGGGTGGTGCGCGACGGTGGCGAATTGGCCTTCAACTTCACCGACGGCACGAAGCTCAAGCGCATCTATGTCAATAAGGATCAGCACGCCAAGCTGGTTGCTGGCCGCTTGGCCGTGGTACGTCAGGATGCCTTCTATGAGGTGGTTCCGGTCGAGATCGCAGAGCGTGTGCGTGCACGTGATGCGAGTCTGGTCCTGGTCCACAACCAGCCGATCGAGGAGAAGGACGCCGACGATCCCTATGCCGACTTTCAGGTGCCCGACGACCTCATGTGGTAGAACGATCGGGCCATGCTCGGGCGTTTTTCTTCGTTTATCCTCGACCCAGGGAATCCGGTACCCATGTCCGATCCAGTCAATCTCAAACTCGCCGTCCTGATCGATGCCGACAACGCCCAGGCGAGTATCGTCGACGGCCTGCTGGCCGAAATCTCCAAGTACGGGACGGCCCACGTCAAGCGCATCTATGGTGACTGGACGCTGCCGAATCTGGGCAGTTGGAAAGAGACTCTGCTGCAGCATTCGATTCAGCCGATGCAGCAGTTCCGCTATACCAAGGGCAAGAATGCGACCGATGGGGCCATGATGATCGACGCCATGGACCTGCTCTATTCGCGCAATTTCGAAGGCTTCTGCATCGTCTCCAGCGACAGCGATTTCACCCGTCTGGCTCAGCGCTTGCGCGAGTCGGGGATGACGGTCTATGGGTTCGGCGAGCAGAAGACGCCCGAACCCTTCGTCGCCGCCTGCGACAAGTTCGTCTATACCGAGGTGCTGCGCGAGGATTCGAGTACGGACGCCACCACCCGCAAGAGCGGCAAGGAGCTCAAGCGCGATGCCAAGCTGGTCGCCCTGTTGCGCGGCGCCGTGGACAGCGCGGCGGACGATACGGGTTGGGCGGCGCTGGGCATGGTCGGCACGGCCATCGCCAAGCGCAGCCCGGAGTTCGACTCGCGCAACTACGGTTATGCCAAACTCAGCGGTTTGCTCAAGGCGACCCAGTTGTTCGACCTGGAGGAGCGCGCGGCGGGACGGGGGGCGCATAAAGCGATCTTCGTGCGCGATCAGCGCAGCAATGCCGGGGCCTGATGGCGAGCGAGGAGAGGTAGTGCTCGAATTGATCGACACCCATTGCCATCTGGACGTCGCTGCATTCGACCAGGATCGCGATGCGGTCTGGCGCCGATGCGGGACGCTCGGTCTGAGCGCGATCCTGGTTCCGGCGATCCAGGCCGACGGTTGGACGCATTTGCTCGATTGCTGCGCGCGCTCGGAGGCGGGCGCGCCGCGTCTCTTTGCGGCCCTCGGTCTGCATCCGGTCTATCTGGAGCAGCATCGTGAGGTTGATCTCGTTGCCTTGGAGCGGCTGGTCGCCGAGCAGCGTCCGAGCGCCATCGGTGAAATCGGTCTGGATTTTTTCGTCGAGGGACTGGATTCGGAGCGCCAGCTGCGACTTTTCGAGGCGCAGCTGCAGATCGCCCGCGATGCCGGTCTGCCGGTTCTCCTGCACGTGCGCAAGGCCCACGATCAGGTGCTGGCGGCGCTACGGCGGATTCCGGTCCTCGGCGGTATCGCCCATGCCTTCAGTGGCAGCCTGGAGCAGGGGAGGCGCTATCTGGATCTGGGGTTCGCGCTCGGCTTCGGCGGTATGCTGACCTTCGAGCGTTCTACTAAGCTGCGGCGTCTGGCGCGTCAGCTGCCCTTGGAGGGCATCGTCCTGGAGACGGATGCACCGGATCTCACGGTCGCCTCGCATCGCGGCGAGCGTAACAGCCCGGAATATCTGCCGGAGATTCTGGCCGCGTTGGCTGCGGTTCGCGGGCTTGGTTTGGATGAAGTCGCGCGCGCGACGACGGTTAACGCGCGGCGAGTGTTGAGATTGGATCGCGTATGAACGAGGCAGATTCGAACGTATTGTCCGAGGGGCTCTCGGATCGCACCCGCATTCTAGTCGGCGATGACGGGGTCGCGCGTCTGGGTGCGAGCCATGTCCTGGTCGCCGGGCTCGGCGGGGTGGGTTCCTTCGTCGCCGAGGCGCTGGCGCGGGCCGGTGTCGGCGCCTTGACCCTGGTCGACCACGACCGGGTCGCGCCCTCCAACCTCAATCGCCAGTTGGTCGCGCTTCGCTCCACGGTCGGTCGACTCAAGACCGATGTCATGACCGAGCGCATCGCCGACATCAATCCGGGCTGCTGCGTGACGGCGTTGCCGGAGTTCATCAATGAGGATCGAATGGAGGACTTCGTCGGCGGCGGTTTCGACCTGATCGTCGATGCCATCGACAGCCTCTCCAGCAAGGTGGCCCTGATCGAAACCTCCGTGCGGCTCGGTGTGCCCATTCTCAGCAGCATGGGCGCGGGCGGGCGCATGGATCCGACCCGGCTGCGGGTCGGTGATCTGATGGAGACCCAGGTCTGTCCCCTGGCGCGCGAGGTGCGCAGCCGGCTGCGTCGGCGCGGTGTGGGGCAGGGCGTGACCGTGGTTTGGTCCGACGAGTCGCCGATTCCGCCACGTCCGCCTGAGGATACGGGACGCGGACGGCCCCGCGCGGTCAATGGGACCCTGAGCTACATGCCTTCATTGTTCGGACTCACCCTGGCCGGTCTTGCCGTGCGCCGCTTGCTCGGTCAGGTCGGCTGAGCGAGCGTCCCTCGTCGCTCATTTGAGTGTCTCCCAGGCAGCGAGCGCCAGCTTGCGCGAGGTCGCCAGATCCACCATGGGATGCGGATAGTCGGTGCCGAGCGTCACCACGGCCGCCGTTAGGACCGCCGTGGGTGCCGTCCAGGGTTGGTGCAGATACTTGAGCGGCAGACGTGCGAGCTCGGGGCACCAGTGTTTGACGTAGGCACCGTCCGGGTCGAAACGCTGACCTTGCAGGACTGGATTGAAGACTCGGAAATAGGGTGCCGCGTCGGCGCCGCAGCCGGCGGTCCATTGCCAACCGAGCGTGTTGCTGGCCAGGTCGGCGTCGACCAGGGTGTCCCAGAACCAGTCCGCGCCTTTCTGCCAGGGCAGCAACAGGTTCTTGGTCAGGAAGGAGGCGACCAGCATGCGCGCCCGGTTGTGCATCCAGCCGGTGTGCCAGAGTTCGCGCAGTCCCGCGTCGACCATGGGAATGCCGGTGCGGCCTTGGTGCCAGGCCTCTAGTCGGGTATCCGTGCCGTCCTGCTTCCAGGGGAAGTCGGCGAAACGGGGATTCAGCGGCTCGGTCGGCGTCTGCGGGAAGTGGTAGAGCAGGTGATGGGCGAACTCGCGCCATCCGACCTCGCGCACGAAGGGCTCGGCCGGATCTTCGGTCGGGTCCGCAGCGCGGGCGCGTGTCAGCTCCAGCAGGCGACGCGGACCGATCTCACCGAAATGCAGGTGGGGCGAGAGTCTGGATGTGCCAGGCACGTCCGGTCGGTCGCGGTCCTCGCCGTAGCGCTCCAGCCGGGCGTCGAGGAAGCGGGTGGCCATGTTGAGCGCGGCCTGTTCGCCTGGCGTCCAGGACGCTTGGAGTCCGGCATCCCAGTCGATGCGGGGGCAAAGGGCCAGATCCTCGATCGCGAGCCCGGGGGATTCGATGCTCGCCCATTGGATGTCTTGGGCTGTCGCCGTCGGTCGGATGTCCGGGAGGCGTCTCGCCGCATTGCGCCAGAAGGCGCTGAAGACCCGGTAGGGCTGGCCTTGTGCGGTGAGAATTTCCCAAGGCTCGAACAGTAGGGATGCATTGTGGCTCTCGCAACGCAGTCCGTCGGCCCTGAGCGCCTGCTTGATGGCGGCGTCCCGCTCCCGGATGCGCGGGTCGTAGAGTCGGTTCCAGTGGACCTCGGCGGCGCCGGTCGCGGCGACGATGCGTCGGAGTTCCGCGAGGCTGTCGCCTCGGGTGATCCATAGCCGGGTTCCCCGCTCTTGGAGCGAGCGATCCAGGGACTGGAGGCTGCGATGCAGCCACCAGCGGCTCGCTGCGCCGGGCGCCCAGGGTGCCTCTTCGTGTGGCGCATGGATATAGACGGGCAGGACGGGGCTGCCGCTCGCCAAGGCGGCAGCCAATGCGGGGTTGTCGTCGAGACGCAGATCGCGTCTGAACCAGAGGATCGCGGTCATCCTGAGCCTTCGATTGGGGCGGTTTGTCCGACGGACGTCATTGCAACCGATGGGGTGGACGTCTATTCTAATGCTGCATTGCAGCACCCGAATTCAGACCATGCGGCCGGTTCAGACATGACCGATCAGTTCGTCGATGTGGGTGCTGACGCAACGTCCGAGCGCAGATAGCGTATATCCCCCTTCGAGACAGGAGACCACCCGCTCTTTGCAGTACTTCGTCGCCAGCTTGTGGATCTCTCGCGTGATCCACCCAAAGTCTGCCTCGCGTAGATTGAAGTGAGCCATATCGTCTTCGACGTGTCCATCGAATCCGGCCGACACCATGATCAATTGAGGGGCGAAGGCATTGAGTCTCGGAAGCCAGCTGGCTTCGACCTTCGCCTTGAAGGCCTCTCCGTCGGTCAATCTCGGCATCGGCAGGTTGACGACGTTCGGTGCAACGCTATCGGCTCCGGTCCCTGGATAGAAGGGATGCTGAAAGCTGGAGCAGAAGAGGATGCGCTCGTCCCCGGCGAAGATCTCTTCGGTTCCGTCCCCGTGATGCACGTCGAAATCGACGATGGCGACCCGCTCCAGGCCGTGGTGCTCCAGTGCGTGGGCCGCCCCGATGGCGACGTTGTTGAAGATGCAGAAACCGCTGGCCTTGGCGCGTCCGGCATGGTGGCCGGGTGGGCGTACACTGCAGAACGCGGTGTGATAGCGATCGCCCATGACCAGATCCACGCCGAGTATGGCTGCGCCGGCGGAGTGCAGCGCGGCCTCCAGGGAATGGCGGTTCATCGCTGTGTCGCCATCGATCCAGGTCAGGGCGTCGTCTGTCTTGGGCGCAGCGTCCATGATGCTCTGGATGTATGCGCGATCGTGGACGCGGGCGAGTTGATCGATGGTCGCTGCGGGCGAGTCAAAATGAGTCACCAGCATCTCCATCCCCGACGCGATCAGGCGGTCCTGGATCGCGTGGAGCCGTTCGGGGCATTCTGGATGATGTGCGCCCATCCTGTGTTCCATACAGGTTTGGTGCGAGATTAAGGCGAGATTCATGGTGGCTCCTCAGGACGCGTACCCGACGCGTGACCCGATGGTCTCGGTACAGGGTGCGTGAGCTAGGCTTCAGATAGTCGATTGCCGCTAGTCGATTGCCGCTCTTCGGCGGCATGACGAGAGATTAACCCCTTTTATGCCTCAGAGGGCAGACCCATGCGTTTGACGGATATTGACCAACTCTTCACCCCGAGTGCCGTAGCGGTGTTCGGCGCGAGCGACAACGAGGGCTCGATCGGTGGCATGGTCTTCCGCAACATCTTCGCGGGCGGCTTCAAAGGCGTCTGCTATGCCATCAACCCCAAGCATGAAGAGGTGAACGGTCAGCCCTGCTACCCCTCGCTGAATGTGCTGGACAAGCAGGTCGACCTGGCCGTGATCGCAACCCCGGCCGAATCGGTGCCGGCGATTCTCGATCAGTGCGGAAGCTATGGGGTCAAGGCGGCCGTTGTCCATTCCGCTGGCTTTGGCGAGCATGGCGAGCGCGGCGCCATCCTGCAGGAGAAAATGGTCGAGGCGGCTCGGCGCAATCGCATCCGCGTGCTGGGACCCAACTGTCTCGGGGTGATGCGCCCTCAGCATGGACTCAATGCCAGCGTCGGTCAGGATCTGCCCCGGCGCGGCAACGTGGCCCTGGTGTCTCAATCCGGCGCCATCTGTACCGCCATGATCGATTGGTCCGAGCCGCGCGGCGTGGGCTTTTCGGCCGTCGTTTCCTTGGGCGCGGCGGCCGATTTGGACTTCGGCGATATTCTCGATTACCTCGCCCTGGATACCCAGACCCAGTGCATCCTGCTCTATGTCGAAGGGGTCCGCAACGCGCGGCATTTCATGAGCGGTCTGCGCGCGGCGGCGCGTCTCAAGCCGGTGATCGTGGTCAAGGCGGGCCGCCAGCCGGCGGGAACCCGCGCCATTAAATCGCACACGGGGGGCTTCGTGGGTTCCGCCGATGTCTTCCGGGCGGTCACCGATCGCGCGGGGGTGGTTCAGGTGACCAATCTGGATCAGCTGTTCTCGGCGGCTCAGGTTTTCGGTACGCGGCGCCGGCTCGCCGGGGATCGCATCGCCATCATCACCAATGGCGGCGGACCGGGCGTCCTGGCGGCGGATCGCGCGGTCGAGCTGGGGCTGTCCCTGGCCCAGTTCAGCGACGCCACGCGCCAGAAGCTGGAGCAGGCGCTCCCGGACTATTGGTCGCACGGCAATCCGATCGATATCATCGGCGACGCCCCGCCCGAGCGCTATCGTATCTCGCTCGACGCCTGTCTGGCCGATCCCGAGGTGGACGGCGTGCTCTGTATCCTGGCGCCCTTGATTTTCGGGGATCCGGTCGCGACCGCCCGTCACCTGGTCGAGGCGTCGAAGAGCAGCCGCAAGCCCGTGCTCGCCTGTTGGATGGGCGGCAATCGTGTCGCCGAGGCCCAGGCCCTGCTGTCCGAGCACAACGTCCCTCATTTCGACAATCCAGAGGCTGCGGTCGAGGCGTTGTCCTTCCTCGCCGCGCATGAGCGCAATCAGAAGCTGCTGATGCAGTCACCCTCGCCGCTGTCCTATGAGGATCCGCCGGACGTCGAGGGCGCGCGACTCATCATCGAGGGCGTCATGGCCGAGGGGCGCAAGGTGCTCGGAACGGTGGAGGCCAAGGCGATCCTGTCCGCCTTCCGTATCCCGACCATGCAGGCGGTGCTGACCCGTACCCCCAACGAGGCCCTGATGGCGGCCGAGGCGCTGGGATTTCCGGTGGTGATGAAGATCAACTCGCCGGATATCGAACACAAATCGGATGTCGATGGGGTCAAGCTCAACATCGATGACGCCCAGTCGGTTCGGCGCACCTTCACCGAGATCCTGGAGCGCGCCAAACGGTTGCGCCCAGAGGCCCGGATGGATGGCATCACGGTCGAGCACATGGTGTCGAGTCGCGCCGCGCGCGAGTTGATGACGGGCGTCTTCCGCGACAAGATCTTCGGCCCGGTGATTAGCTTCGGCTCGGGCGGAACCAAGGTGGAGGTCCTGCAGGATCTGGCCCTCGGTCTGCCGCCGCTGAACGCCTTCATCATCCAGACGATGATCGATCACACCCGAATCGCGCGTCTGATGGGGGCCTTTCAGCACATGCCGCCGATGAACCGGGTCGCGCTGGCTCGGATTCTCCAGCGCGTCTCGGAGATGGTCTGCGAGCTGCCCGAGATCATCGCCATGGATATCAACCCATTGATCGGGAACGATAAGGAGGTCATCGCCGTCGATGCGCGGATCAAGGTCGAGTATCGCCCGCCGCAGCAGCCGACCTATGGTCACATGGCCATCCATCCCTATCCGAGTCATTTGATCGAGCGGGTCCAGCTCCCGGACGGCAAGGACTTGGTCATCCGTCCGATCCGGCCCGAGGATGCGGAGATGGAGCAGGATTTCGTGCGCGGGCTTTCGGAGCAGACCAAGTATTTCCGTTTCATGCAGGCGATCAAGGAACTGACCCCGGAGATGCTGGTACGCTTCACCCAGATCGATTACGACCGCGAAATGGCCCTGATCGGCGTGGTCGAGTACGAGGGTTCGGAGGCCGAGGTGGGCGTCGCGCGCTACATGTCGCGTCCCGGCGGTGAGGCCTGCGAGTTCGCGATCGTGGTGTCGGACACCTGGAAGAATCTAGGCATCGGCGCGCGCTTGATGCGCTCGCTGATGCAGAACGCGCGTCTGCGTGGTTTCCGCCTCATGGAAGGGGAGGTCCTGACCGCCAATACCCGCATGCTGGCCCTGGTCAAGTCGCTTGGATTCCGCATCGAGAGCGATCCGCAGGATATGGCCGTCAAGCTGGTGACCAAGATACTCTGACACCCGGGTATTCGCGCTTTGGCGCGCGCGGAGCGGCGGTGCGCTCCGCGCGCGATTCAGGCTGGATTCGACGCTGGCGCGGTCATTCCCGATCACGCGGCTGATAGGTATCCGGAATCAGAATGGTCGGGCCGTGCTGGTTCTTGTCCTTGAAGGGGAAGTCGAGCGTGTAGTGCAGTCCTCGGCTTTCGCGACGGCGCAGTGCGGATTGGATGATGAGGTTCGAGACTTCCTGTAGATTGCGCAGCTCGATGAGGTCGTTGCTGACCCGGAAGTTGCTGTAGTACTCGATGATCTCCTGCGCCAAGAGCTCGGTGCGGCGCTTGGCGCGTCTCAGTCGCTTGTTGGTGCGGACGATTCCGACGTAGTCCCACATGAAGCGGCGCAGCTCCTCCCAGTTGTGGGTGACCACCACCTCCTCGTCGGGTTCGGTGACGCGGCTCTCGTCCCAGTGCGGGACCTCGACCGGATCCGGGTACCGGCCCATCAGCCGCTCGATGTCCTGCGCGGCCGACTCCGAGTAGACCAGGCATTCCAGCAGCGAGTTGCTGGCCATGCGGTTGGCGCCATGCAATCCGGTATAGGCCGTTTCGCCGCTCGCATAGAGGCCGAGCAGGTCGGTGCGCGCATGATGGTCGACCATAACCCCGCCGCAGGTGTAGTGTGCGGCGGGAACGACGGGGATGGGCTCGCGGGTGATATCGATTCCGAGTTCGAGGCAGTGCGCGTGGATGGTGGGGAAATGTTCGACGACGAAGTCCGAAGGGCGATGCGAGATGTCCAGGTAGAGGCACTCCGACCCCAAGCGCTTCATCTCATGGTCGATGGCGCGGGCCACGACGTCTCTTGGGGCCAGTTCGGCTCGGGAGTCGAAGCGCGGCATGAAGCGCTCGCCGTCTGGCAGCAGGAGTCTGGCGCCCTCGCCGCGCAGCGCCTCGCTGATGAGGAAGGTGCGGGCCTCCGGGTGATAGAGACAGGTCGGGTGGAACTGCATGAATTCCATGTTGGCGACCCGGCAGCCGGCCCGCCAGGCCATGGCGATGCCGTCTCCCGTGGAGACGTCCGGGTTGCTGGTGTAGAGATAGACCTTGTTGGCCCCGCCGGTGGCCAGGATCACGAAGCGCGCGAGGAAGGTCTCGACCTGGCCGGTTCCGCGATCGAGAATATAGGCCCCCAGGCAGCGATTTTGCTCTTGGCCTGGGTGGTGTCTGGAGGTGATGAGATCGACCGCGATATGTTGTTCGTACAGCGTGACGTTGCTTTTGGCTCGGATTCTGCCCTCAAGGGTGTTGGCGACCGCCGCTCCGGTGGCGTCTGCGGCGTGGACCACGCGACGATGGGTGTGTCCGCCCTCGCGTGTGAGGTGGTAGCCGCCGGCCGAGACGTATTCCTCGTCGCGGGTGAACTCGACCCCTTGGTCGAGCAGCCAGCGGATGTTGGCCGGTCCGCGCTCGACGACGAAGCGCACCGCCTCGGGGTCGCACAGTCCGGCCCCGGCCTTGAGCGTGTCTTGCACGTGCGACTCGATGGAATCCTTGGCGTCGAGCACGGCGGAGATGCCGCCCTGGGCGTAACGGGTACTACCCTCGATCAACTCGCGTTTGGAGACGACCGCGACCGAGAGGTCGTCGCGCAGTCGCAAGGCGAGACTCAGTCCCGCAGCACCGCTGCCGAGGATCAGGACGTCGTGGCGAAAATAGTTTGCGGACATGGAATCACTCGTATGAAGGGCGGACGCTCTGCCGGCCCCGGGCGGCGGCGGTTCGCCAACTGCTGCGTCGATGGCCTGTCGCCATCCGGTATTGCAAGGGCTTTGCGATCGCGGCCTGGGTCAAAATACCGCACTTTATTCGACTTGAATCGGCCGCATCCGTTCGCGGCCCAGAACTTCCCTTTCGGTGGATTGTCCATGCCAACGGAACCCATGGCTAGATGCCATACGGGGCCTGTCCTATGACGGAGCGTCAAACCGACCAAGAATTGGTGGTGCGCGCTCAGTCGGGAGACAAGCGCGCCTTCGACCTGCTGGTCCTCAAATACCAGCAAAAGGTATCTAACCTGATTTCGCGATATCTCAGAGATCCGAGTGAAGTCTTGGACGTGACCCAGGACGCCTTTCTCAAGGCCTATCGCGCACTGCCCGGATTTCGCGGCGAGAGTGCCTTCTATACCTGGCTTTATCGGATCGCTGTCAACACGGTCAAGAACCATCTGGTGGCGCAGGGCCGCAGGCCGCCGGGAGATGATGTCGAGACCGAGGTGGCTGAGCAGATGGACGGAGGCGGTCGGCTGCGCGATTCCGCAACGCCCGAGCGGGCTCTGCTGACGGACGAGATCGCGCGCACCATTCAGGGCGCGCTCGACGATCTCCCGGAGGATCTGCGCACGGCCATCATGTTGCGCGAATTCGAGGGTATGAGTTACGACGAGATCGCGACGGCGATGGAGTGCCCGATCGGAACCGTCAGATCAAGGATCTTCCGCGCCAGGGAGGCGATCGATAAGCGGCTGCGGCCATTGCTCGAGGCATGAGCGATGGCGTGGTCCAAAACAGACATGGCGATGACTCGCGGGAGGGTCGTCATGGCGACAAGGCTGAGGCGAATACTCGATCTCGATATGACAATGGCATAGATAATCAGCTCAGGCGTGAGACGATGACCGACGAGCACAAACAGCGACTTTCGGAACTTCAGGATGGCGAGCTCGACTCCACGAGCGTGACGCGATTGCTCGATGACTTCGCGTGCGACCCCTCGTTGCGCGGGAGTTGGGAGCGTTACCACCTGATCGGCCAGGCGATCCGAGGAGAACCCCTGGACCTTGAGCATAGGCGGATCGCCGATGCCGTTCGGTGCGCATTGGATGGCGAGCCTGTCATTTTGGCGCATCGCCGCAGGCGCTGGCCCGGGCGCCAGCAATTGCAGCGTGTGGCCGGGATGGCGCTAGCCGCCTCGGTTGCCTTCGCGGTTTTCCTCATGGGGCCGATGTTCTATCAGGATCTGTTGCAGGACGACCAGCCGGTCGTTTCCTCGCCTCGCTTCGTCGAGCGTGCCGTGGCGCCGGCTCAGCGCTGGCATCTCAATCGCTCGGACGTGGCCAATAAGCTCGACCTCTTCCTAGTGACCCACCAAGCGACGGCGCCGACGACCGGGGCCAAGGGCATGCTGCCATATGCGACACTCGTCGGTTATGAACTGCCGCGTTGATCGGCAAGGGGGGCTTCGTGTGAGCGGAGCGGCCCTGAGACGCGCGCTCGTGTGTTTTGGAGTTGGGATCTGCGGTTTCGGGGCTGCGCCCTGGACCTTCGCTGGAGGCCAGGAGGCGAGCGAGGTGGTCGCCACGCCCGCCGAGGACGTGAGCGCGCTGCTTGCGCGGATGGCCGAGGCGGTACGCGTGCTGAGCTACGAGGGCACCGTCGTCTATCTGCATGAAAATCGTTTGGATGCCTTGAGTCTGATGCATCGTGTCGAGAACGGGCAGGTCCAAGAGCGTCTCATCTCGTTGAGCGGCCCCGTTCAAGCGACCGCCCGCCAGCATGATCGCGTCATGTGCGTGTTGCCCAACGGTCACCCGATTTCGGTCGAGGCCGAGAACGGTCCCGGTTTTCTCGATGCCAAGGGCATCGACCCGACGGTTCTGGGGCGCTATTACCGGATCGTGGCGCTCGGGTCCGCGCGCGTCGCCGGACGCGATACGGACGTGGTCGGCATCATCCCGCGCGACAACTTGCGTTATGGATACCAGTTCCACATCGATCGCAAGACGGCCTTGCCGCTCAAGTCCGACCTGATCGATGCCAATCGGGAGCCGCTCGAACAGCTGATGTTCACCGCCATCAGTCTTCAGCCCTCGGATGGGGAGCCCCCTCGGGACGATCCGCCCTCGGTGCGCAACGCCCCGGTCGCCGGGAGCGAGGGTGAGTGGCGCTTCGAGGATCCTCCGGCTGGGTTCGAGTTGGTGATGCATAACGGCTTGAAACAGACGGACGACTCGACGGTCGAGCATTACCTCTTCACGGATCGCCTCTCGTCCTATTCCATCTATATCGAGGCGGGTGCTTCGGATGGTCTGGAAGGCGCCGCCAATATCGGCGCCGTGCACGCGGTTGGCCGTCGTGTCGATGGGCATCAGGTGACGGTGGTCGGGGAAGTGCCCTTGGAGACCGTTCAAACCGCTATCGCCGGCGTGCGTCACGCACGCTCGGCGCATTGAGGCGCGAGATGATCGAACAAGAGGGAACCGTGGTCGCCGTTATCGGGCGGTATGCGCGGGTTCGTACCGAGCGTCGTGGCGCTTGCGGCAACTGCTCGGTGAGCAACGCCTGCGGGACCTCTTTGCTGGAACGTTTCTTCGGACGGCGTCCGGGCGAACTGACCCTGCTCAATGTGCCGAGTGCCGGCGTCGGCGAGCGGGTCGTCGTCGGAGTCAGCGAGCAGGGATTGTTGCGCGCTTCGATCGCCGCCTATCTCGTCCCGGTGCTTGCGCTGATCGGTGGGGCGATGATTGGCGACACCTGGGGCGGCGATTATCGCGGTATCGCGAGTCTTCTGGGTGCGGGTTTGGGGCTGACGCTGGCATTGCTTTGGCTGCGTCGCTACAGTGTCTTATCGGTGCGGCACCCCGAGCGCCAGTCATTGATCCTCAAACGATTAGAACCCCATTCGATCGCCGTCGCAGTGCCTGCGGCGCATTGCCAAACGCGCGATCGCGATTAACGGAGCCGTCCATGCGATCCTCACCAGCCCTGTCACTCGCCTTTATCGCCCTGTTCTGTTGCGCACTGGCGCCTGGGATGGCCGTCAGTCGCGAACTTCCCGACTTCACCGCGCTCGTTGCCAAGAACGGGCCGGCCGTCGTGAACATCAGCACCAAACAGACGACGACCGCCACCACGCCCGGCCTGCGCGGCTTTTCGATTCCGGATCTGCCCGACGACAGTCCGCTCCAGGACTTTTTCCGCCACTTCTTCGGTGAGGAGGGCGAGCTTCCGGACGACACCATTCAGGCCCGTTCGCTTGGGTCGGGCTTCATCGTGTCCTCGGACGGTTACGTGTTGACCAACTCGCATGTGGTCGAAAGTGCCGATGAAATCGTGGTGCGTACCAGCGACCGTCGCGAATTTGTCGCCAAGTTGGTCGGGACCGACAAGCGTAGCGACATCGCACTCCTCAAGGTGGACGGAACGAATCTGCCCGCAGCTCGGATCGGCTCCTCCAAGGATCTGCAGGTCGGCGAATGGGTGCTTGCGATCGGTTCTCCATTCGGCTTCGAGTCCTCGGCGACGGCGGGTATCGTCAGCGCCAAGGGGCGCAGTCTGCCGACCGAGAACTATGTACCCTTCATCCAGACGGATGTCGCCATCAACCCAGGTAACTCGGGCGGACCCCTGTTCAACCTCGACGGCGAGGTGGTCGGCGTCAACAGTCAGATCTACAGCCGCACCGGTGGCTTCATGGGGTTGTCCTTCGCCATCCCGATCGACGTCGCGATGGACGTGGTCAATCAGCTCAAGACCAAGGGGCGTGTCAGTCGGGGATGGCTCGGCGTCTTGATCCAGGACGTGACCCGCGAGCTGGCCGAATCCTTCGGGATGCCTCAACCGAGAGGGGCGCTGGTGGCTCAGGTGCTGCCGAACAGCCCGGCCGAGGCGGCCGATCTGCGCCCGGGTGACGTCATCCTCAGCTTCAATGGGCGCGATGTGGTTACCTCCAGCACCTTACCGCCGTTGGTCGGCGAGACGGCGGTCGGTGCCGAGGCCAAGTTGCAGGTGTTGCGACGCGGTGAGAAGGTCGATCTGAGCGTGAAGATCGAGGAGCTCCCCGATGATGAGCAGGCCGCATCGCCCAGTCAGGCTCCGACGGAGGAGCCGGCCAATCGGGTGGGACTGGTGGTGCGCGATCTGACCGCCGATCAGCGTCAGCAGTTGGGTCTCGCGCAAGGCGGCATCCTGGTCGAGGGCGTGGATCCGGGGCCGGCGGATGATGCGGGAATCGCGCCGGGCGATGTCATTCTCATGTTCGACAATCAGCCGGTCGCGAATGTGGCCGGTTTCAATCAGATCCTGGATGCGGTTTCGCCGGGCAAGCCCGTGGCGGTGCTCGTGCAGCGCGGAGAGAGCCGCATGTTCTACGCGATCAAGGTCCCCAAGAGCTGATTCCGGCGCGGGATTCGTGGGCCATTCGTCGCGCGTGCGGCGGATGGCCCGATCGTTTGATTGCGCTCGATTCCTTCAGGTCTGCTACTATTGCGCGTTCTTCAGCGCACAGTCTCCTTCGTGATTGGCCGTTTCGGACCCGATCTCTCGTTTCCCGATGGTCCTCCGAAGGCTCGATCGGCGTCTTCCCATGGATTTCGATCCGTTTCGGCGGCGTCTGGCGTACCGCTTTCATTTGCCTCTGGGCCTCCTGACTATCGATGACCGACCTCAGTCATATCCGTAATTTTTCGATCATCGCTCACATCGATCATGGAAAATCGACGATCGCCGATCGTTTCATCCAGATCAGTGGGGCACTCAGCGACCGTGAGATGTCCAGCCAGGTGCTGGACTCCATGGACCTGGAGCGCGAGCGAGGCATCACCATCAAGGCGCAGAGCGTGACGCTCGACTTCCGTGCGCACAACGGCGAGATCTATCAGCTCAACTTCATCGACACCCCCGGGCATGTCGACTTCTCCTATGAGGTCTCGCGTTCCCTGGCGGCCTGCGAGGGCGCGCTGCTGGTGGTCGATGCCGCTCAGGGTGTCGAGGCCCAGAGCGTGGCCAATTGCTATACGGCGATCGAGCAAGGACTGGAGGTGATTCCGGTTCTCAACAAGATCGATCTGCCCTCTGCCGAGCCCGAGCGGGTCATCAACGAGATCGAGGAGATCATCGGTCTGGAGGCCCAGGACGCCCTGCGTGTCAGCGCCAAAACGGGGGAGGGCATTCCCGAGCTGTTGCAGATGCTGGTCGAGCGGGTTCCTCCGCCGCAAGGCGACGTGGAGGCGCCGCTCCAGGCGCTCATCATCGACTCCTGGTTCGACCCCTATGTCGGCGTGGTATCGCTCGTGCGGGTCGTCAACGGGACCATTCGTCGCCGCGACAAGATTCTCATCATGTCGACCGGTCGCTCCTTTCAGGCCGACAACGTCGGTGTCTTCACACCGAAGAAGACCGAGCGCGAGCGTTTGTCGGCGGGCGAGGTCGGCTATCTCATCGCCGGCATCAAGGAGATCGACGGCGCTCCGGTGGGCGACACCATCACGCTGGCCGACCGTCCCGCGCAGAAGCTGCCCGGATTCAAGGAGGTCAGACCCCGGGTGTTCGCCGGTCTCTATACGGTCGTCTCGGATGATTACGAGGACCTGCGCGAGGCATTGGGAAAGCTGCGTCTGAACGATGCGGCGCTGAATTACGAGCCCGAGGTGTCCCAGGCGCTCGGATTCGGCTTCCGCTGCGGCTTTCTCGGCATGCTGCACATGGAGATCATCCAGGAGCGGCTGGAGCGCGAATACAATCTGGATCTCATCACCACCGCGCCGACCGTGGTCTACGAGGTGTTGCGCACGGACGACGAGGTGGTCCGCATCGACAATCCGTCCGATCTGCCCGACTCGGGCAAGATTCGCGAGGTCCGTGAGCCCATTATCGAGGCGCATATCCTGGTGCCCCAGGATTATCTGGGTGCCGTGATCACGCTCTGTATCGAAAAGCGCGGGGTCCAGAAGCAGATCCATTATGTCGGCGGCCAGGTCCAGGTGACCTACGAACTGCCGATGAGCGAGGTGGTGCTCGACTTCTTCGACCGCCTCAAGTCCTGCAGCCGGGGTTTCGCCTCCTTCGAGTACGAATTCAAGCGCTTTCAGTCGTCCGATCTGGTCAAGCTCGATATCCTCATCAATGGCGACAAGGTGGATTCGCTGTCCTCCATCGTCCACCGCTCACTGTCGCAGTCGCGCGGACGCGATGTGACGGAACGCATGAAGGAAATCATCCCGCGTCAGATGTTCGAGGTGGCGATCCAGGCGGCGATCGGCTCCAAAGTCATCGCTCGGACCACGGTGAAGGCGCTACGCAAGAACGTGACCGCCAAGTGCTATGGCGGAGACGTGTCCCGTAAGCGCAAGCTGTTGGAGAAGCAGAAAGAGGGTAAGCGCCGCATGAAGCAGGTCGGCAAGGTGGATATTCCCCAGGAGGCCTTCCTTGCTGTGCTGCAATCGGGCAAAGATAATTAATCTCTTGGAATGAGAACTAAGTGACAGAGTCGACCATGACCTTTGATTTTCCGGCTTTTTTGGTGTTGGCGTCCGTTCTGACCGGCGGTATTTGGCTAGTCGACGCCCTCGTTTTCGCCCCACGGCGTCGTCAAGCGGGCGAGGCGGGTACGCCCTCCAAGGAGCCGGTTCTGGTCGAGTATGCCCGCTCCTTCTTTCCTGTGATTTTCGCGGTGCTCATCCTGCGTTCCTTCCTGGTGGAGCCCTTCCGTATTCCGTCCAACTCGATGATGCCGACCCTATTGACCGGTGATTTCATCCTGGTCAACAAATTTTCTTACGGTCTGCGTCTGCCGGTGATCAACGCCAAGTTCCTCGATCTTGGCGAGCCGCATCGCGGCGATGTGGTGGTCTTCCGCTATCCGCTGGATCCCAAGGTCGACTACATCAAACGCGTCATCGGTCTGCCTGGGGATAAGGTCTACTACCGCAACAAGACGGTGTTGGTGAACGATCAACCGATGGCGCAGCTGCCGGTCGGCGAGTACACCGGGGTTGGCTCGGGACGTGAGATGACCGGTGCGCGCGAGGCGCTGGAGAGTCTCGATGGAGTGGATCACAGTATTTTGACGCGCCCCGCTGCGCCCGATCTTCCCTTCGGTTGTCAGGTCCTTGCGCTTGGTCCCGTCGTCGTGCCGCCCGGGCATTACTTCGTGATGGGCGACAATCGGGACAACAGCAACGACAGCCGTTGCTGGGGGTTCGTCCCCGAGGAGAATCTCGTCGGCAAGGCGTTCGGTATCTGGATGCATTGGGACGGACGGCGTGACGGCTTCCCGATCGCCTGGTCGCGGTTGGGGAGCGGAATCGATTGATTTCGGAGCATATCGATATGTCGAGTTCATGGGTTGGTGTTTCGCGCCTGGGGCCATCGCGTCAGGCCGGCTTGGGTCTGTTCGGTTTCATCTTCGTGATCGGGTTGGCCGCCTTTTTCGTGACGATTCTCTTGAAGGTCGGTCCGACCTATCAGAATTTCTGGACCGCCCGCACTATCTTGCATGAGGTCGCGAGTCCCAACCAAACGATCGAGGGCGGTGCGCGAGGTATCGCGAGCGCCATTGGAAAGCGTTTGGATATCAATATGATGTCGTTCCCGACTCAGAAAGAATTCACGATCAAGAAGCTCGACAGCAATACCTATCAGGTGACGCTCGACTACGAGCAGCGCGTGCATCTCTTTTTCAACGTCGATGCCGTAACGAGCTTCAAAGACCAGGTGGAAGTCCAGACCCAGTGAACGCTGATCCACGCCGCCTCGCACAGGCATTGGGACATTTCTTTGAGCAGGGCGGTTTGCTCGAACAGGCGTTGACGCATCGCAGCGTCGGGCCTACGAATAACGAGCGGCTCGAATTCCTGGGCGATGCGCTGATCGGGTTCGTGATCGCGGAGACGCTCTGTCTGCGCTTTCCTCAGGCTGACGAGGGAACGCTGAGCCGGCTGCGGGCCTCGCTGGTGAAGCGAGAATCGCTCGCCAAGCTCGCGCGTAGTCTGAAGCTCGGGGAGTACCTACGGCTTGGCGCGGGCGAACTGCGCACGGGCGGCCATGCGCGCGACTCGATTCTGGCCGATGCGCTCGAGGCCGTGTTCGGCGCCGTCTATCTGGATGGCGGCTTCGAGGCTGCACGTACCGTGGTGCTGAATCTGTTTGCAGGTCGGTTGGAGCAAACGGATGCCGCGCATGCCGGAAAGGATCCGAAGACACGTCTCCAGGAGTGGCTGCAGTCGCGCAAGCGTCCGCTGCCCGAGTACGTGGTGCTCTCGATCGGCGGCAATCAACACGACCAAACCTTTACCGTGAGCTGTTTGCTCAACGACGCCAACGAGAGCACCCGGGGCGAGGGCACGAGCCGGCGTCGAGCCGAGCAGGCCGCCGCGCAGGCGATGCTGGAGAAAATCGAGAATGCCTGAATCCAACACTGGGCCCGCTGTCGGACGTTGTGGATACGTTGCCATCGTTGGACGTCCGAATGTCGGCAAATCGACCCTATTGAATCGCATTCTGGGTCAAAAGCTGGCGATCACCTCGCACAAGGCGCAGACCACGCGTCATTCCATTCTGGGGATCAAGACCCGTCCGGAGGGGCAGATCCTCTTCGTCGATACGCCCGGCATTCATCAGCGCGGTGGAAGCGCGCTCAATCGGTATCTGAATCGCTCCGCGCGGGCCAGTCTCGCCGATACGGATCTCGCGCTTCTCGTCGTCGAGGCGTTGCGCTGGACCGATGAGGACCGCGAGGCACTGGAGGCGGTCGTCAAGGCCGGCGTTCCGGTGATCGCCGTCATCAATAAGGTTGACCGAGTCGCCGACAAGACGTCTCTGCTGCCCTATCTACAGACACTCTCCGATCGTCACTCCTTTCTGGCCCTGTTTCCCGTATCGGCGAGCCGAGGGGAGCAGATCGAGGCCCTGGAGCAGGCGGTGGTCGAGGCCCTGCCCGAGGCGCCGGCGGTGTTTCCCGAGGACCAGGTCACGGATCGCTCCGAGCGTTTCTTCGCCGCCGAACTGGTGCGCGAACAGCTGATGCAGCGCTATGGCGAGGAGCTTCCCTATCGCACTACGGTGGAGATCGAGCGCTTCGAGGAGCAGGACGGGCGTTATCGCATCCATGCACTGATCTGGGTCGAGCGTTCGAGCCAGAAGGCCATCATCATCGGCAAACAGGGCGAGGCGTTGAAGGCGGTCGCGAGCCAGGCGCGCCAAGAGATGCAGAAGCTCTTCGATTGCTCGGTTCATCTGGATGTCTGGGTCAAGGTCAAGAAGAGCTGGTCGAGCGACGAGGCCGCCATCGCGAGCCTCGGCTATGGCGGCAACGAGGATCACTGAGCCACTCACTGGGCCAGATCGCGGTTCTTGCGCATCCGGGGCGACATGAGCGGATGTCCCGCAACCTTTCAGGGCGGGCTTTCGCCCGCCTTCGTGCTGCATCGGCGCGATTACAGCAACACGAGCCTGCTGGTCGATCTCTTTGTCGAGGGTCGTGGACGCTTTCCTGCCGTCTGCAAGGGTGCGCGGCGCCCACGCAATCCGGCGAGCGTCTTGCTGCAGCCGTTTCAGCCGCTCTGGCTCGACGCGACCGGACGCGGCGAGGTGCGGACCCTGACCCGCGTCGAGCCGGATGGACCTCCGTTGCCGCTGACGGGCGAGGCGCTATTGGCCGCCTTCTATCTCAACGAACTGCTGATACGCCTGCTCGGTCGGTACGATCCGCATGACCGGCTCTTCGATGCCTACCGGGGCGCGCTTCTCGATTTGGCCGGCGGGTTCGATTTGGAGACCCTGCTGAGACGTTTCGAGCTCGACCTGCTTCGAGAACTCGGATATGGCCTGATTCTGGATCGGGAGATGGCTGGCGACGCCGTGATAGCCGATGCCTGGTATCTGGTCGAGTTGGAAGAGGGCGTGCGTCGGGTCGAGTCGGACAGCGACGGACCGCTGGTCTCGGGTCGGACCCTGATCGCGCTGGCGCGCGGAGAGCCGCTCGAAGATGCGCCGAGGCGCGAGGCCCGCGCGTTGCTGCGGCGCATACTGGCCCCGCATCTCGGCGATCGTCCGCTCAGAAGCCGAGAACTCTATCTCCAATGGCACGGTTCCAAGTCACGCGCAGGACTCGGCGGCTGATGTTCGGTTCCGTTTTCATACTCAGCTGACAGCTGATCGCCCATCTATCTTCAGGAGGCCCTCGGATCTCATGCCATCCGATCACATCGCGTTGTCCGCCAAGTCGGGCGAAGTTCTGCTCGGCGTCAATATCGATCATGTCGCGACCCTGCGTCAGGCGCGAGGAACGCGCTATCCGGAGCCGATCCAGGCGGCGTTGGTCGCCGAGCAGGCGGGTGCCGATGCGATCACCCTGCATCTGCGCGAAGATCGTCGCCACATCCAGGATCGCGATGTGGAACTGCTGCGCGGCATTCTGCAGACCCGTATGAACCTCGAAATGGCGGCGACCGTCGAGATGGGCGATATCGCCTGCCGTTTGCGTCCCTCGGACTGCTGCCTGGTTCCCGAGCGGCGCGAGGAATTGACGACCGAGGGCGGTCTGGACGTGGCCGGGAATCAGCCCTACCTGACTGATTTCTGCGCGCGGCTTGCCGAGGCCGGGGTGCGGGTATCGCTCTTCATCGACGCCACCCCGGCCCAGTTGGAGGCCGCCCATGCGGTCGGCGCGCCCGTGATCGAGATCCATACCGGACACTATGCGGACGCCGATACCCCGGAGGCACGCGCCGCCGAGTTGGAGCGAATCCGCCAGGCGGTGGAGCGGGGGCGCTCTCTAGGGCTGCAGGTCAACGCCGGTCACGGGCTCGACTATCACAACGTCAAGGCGATTGCCGCCATCGAGGGTGTGCGTGAACTCAACATCGGCCACTCGATCATCGCGCGTGCTGTCTTCTCCGGGCTCGATAGCGCCGTGCGAGACATGAAACGCCTCATCAATGCCCAGATTTGAGCGGTCCGTCTGACCGCAGCGCTGGTCTTGGGGCGCACCTCCCCGCTAGACTGTGATGCTTGGCTCAACCGTCCAGCCCTATCCGACGAAAACTCATGTCCGCCGATACACTGATCTTCGTTCTCGCCATCGACCGTGGCGTTGGTCCAGAGCCGCTGACGCTCCACCGCACTAAGGCGGCGGTGCCCTTCGGTGGCAAGTATCGCGTCATCGACTTCACGCTCGCCAACTGTCTGCATTCCGGGTTGCGGCAGGTGCTGGTGCTCACGCAGTACAAGAGCCACTCGCTGCACAAACATCTGCGCGATGCCTGGTCCATCTTCAATCCTGAGCTGGGCGAATTCATCACGGCGGTTCCCCCTCAGATGCGCCGCGCGCAGGAATGGTATGCCGGCCCCTTCGATGCGATCCGCCAAAATCGCTATCTGATCGAGCGCAATCGGGCTAGCCGGGTGCTGATCGTCGATGGTGGTGCCATCTACCGGATGGATTACGCCGAGCTGGTGCGGGCGCATGTCGAGAACCAGGCGCGCATCACGGTTGCGATGCGTGCCGTGCCGGGAGTCGGATCCAGCACCCAGGCGCGTCTGACGCTCGACGCGCACGAGCGGATCACCGACATTCTCCCTCCAACGCATCAGGGACAGGATGAGCGCGATGGCTCGGCTACGGAAGACGCAGAGCATTTCGAGACCATGGGGGTCTATCTCTTCGACAAGGACTTCCTGCTCCAAGAGCTCGATCGCATCGAGGTCGGAGCGCGTCCCGACCAGGATCTGGCGCTGGATATCGTCGCCCCTTTGGTCTCCGAGCAGTCGGTGCTCGGCTACCGCTTCGGTCAGCCCAGGGGGCGCGTGACGCCGGATCGCTACTGGTGCGATCTCGCGACCGTCGACGCCTATTACCGGGCGAACATGCAGTTGCTGCGCGCCGAGCCGCCGATCGATCTCTATCAGGCCGACTGGAACATCCATACCTATCAGGGCCAGTATCCTCCGGCACGGACGGTTCCGGGGCCGGTGACGGGAACCGAGGGCGTCTTCGTCAACTCGATGCTGGCGGCCGGAACCGTCATCAGCGGTGGTGGGGTGAATCACTCCATCCTGCATCCCTGCGTTCAGGTCAAGGATGGCGCGATCGTCGAGGCATCCATCCTCTTCGACGGCGTTCAGGTCGGAGAGGGCGCCCATCTGAATCGCTGTATCGTCGAAAAGGATGTTGTGATCCCGCCGCGCGAACAGATCGGATTCGATCCAAAGCTGGATCGCGAGCGTTTCACCCTGTCCGAGGAAGGGATCGTGGTCGTGACGCGTGGGGTGTGGGATTAGCCGCAGTCGATCGGGGCGGGGCGTTCTTGGCTCGGGCGGCGAGGTTAGGCTCGACCCGAATCTGGTGCATGCCGTCTACTCGAACCTGCTCGCGGTCTACGGTCGGCAAGGTTGGTGGCCGGCCGATACGCCCTTCGAGGTCATGGTCGGCGCGGTGCTCACCCAGAATACCGCCTGGACCAACGTCGAGCGGGCCTTGGAGCGTCTGGCTGAACGCATCGATCTGAGCGCGGAGGCGATCCTGGCGCTCGATGCGGAGACACTGGCGGACGCAGTGCGTCCGGCGGGCTATTTCAATCTCAAGGCCCGACGGTTACGCGACTTCTGCGATTTCTATGTCGCCTCCGGCGGCCTCGACGCCCTGAGTCGGATCGCGACGGACACCCTGCGCGCCCAGCTCCTGGCCGTGAAGGGAATCGGCCCGGAGACCGCAGACGACATGCTGCTCTACGCCTTCGATCGGCCGGTCTTCGTGGTCGACGCCTATACCAGGCGTCTGTTCTCGCGGCTGGGCCAGCTCGCGGGCGACGAGGGATACGAAGGGGTTCGGGCCGCCTTCGAGGCCGTGCTCGGTCCTGACGTCTCGGTGCTCAAGGAGTACCATGCGCTCCTCGTGCGTCATGCCAAGGAGGCGTGCCGGAGTCGCCCCCGCTGTTCGGCCTGCTCGCTGCGTCCAGACTGCCCCGCCGGTTTGGACGCGTTTCCCTTAACGCAAGGCGATTGAACGAAGGACGATCCATGCCCCGAGTCGACAACGAGGCCTTCTATCGTAGCGCCCTGATCGCCCACGGCGAGACCGCCGAGGGCGTGCATTGGAATTCCACCGAGTCGCAGGAGGTCCGCTTTCGGGTCCTGCGCTCGCTGCTGCCGGACGATCTCTCCGATCTGACGCTGGTCGATGCCGGATGCGGGTTCGGCGATCTCTACTGCTATCTCGACCGTCATGGCGAGCGGCCCGAGCGCTACATCGGCCTGGATGTGATGGAGCCGATGGTGCAAGCGGCGCGCAAGCGCACCGGCTGCGAGATTCGCGTCTGCGACATCATCGGAGATCGGTTGCCGTCGGCCGACTACTACCTCTGCAGCGGCGCCATGAACACCCTGACGCGCGAGGAGACCGAGGCGTTCATCCGCAAATGCTACGAGGCCAGCACGCACGGTTTTCTGTTCAATCTGCTGAAGGGCTGGAATACCTCGCCCATCTACAACCTGTATCTACCGCGTGAGATCAAGCGTCTCGGGCTCGACATGGAGGCCGAGGTGGAGATCCGCGAGGGGTATCTGTCCGGGGATTTTTCGGTCGCCTTCATCAAGCCGCGCCCCGACGCGTCCTGATCGGGGCGCAGATTCTCGTCGTGCGATAGATATCTGCATCTTTCTAAGGAATCGATCATGTTAGACCCACGTTTGCTGCGTACCGACCTCGAATTGGTTGCGCAACAGCTTGCCCGTCGCGGCTTCGCCTTCGACACATCCCGCTTCGAATCGCTCGAATCCGAGCGCAAGGATCTACAGGTTCAGGTCCAGGATTTGCAAAATCAGCGCAACACGCGCTCCAAGGCGATCGGCAAGGCCAAGGCCGCAGGCGAGGACATTCAGCCTCTGCTGGCCGAGGTCTCGGATCTGGGCGATCGGCTCAAGGCTGCCGATGCGCGCCTCGCCGAGATCCAGCAGGAGGTGAGCGCCATCAGCCTGGGGCTGCCCAACCTGCCCGACGCCAGCGTCCCAGATGGGCGCGACGAGTCGGCCAACCGCGAGGAGCGCCGCTGGGGCGAGCCGCCTGCATTCGACTTCACCCCCAAGGATCATGTCGACATCGGCGCCGTCAACGGCTGGATGGACTTCGACCTGGCCGCCAAGGTGACTGGGTCGCGTTTCATGGTGCTCTCCGGCCCCATGGCCCGGCTGCATCGCGCCCTGATCCAGTTCATGCTCGACACTCACACCACCGAGCACGGTTACACCGAGACCTATGTTCCCTATCTGGTCAACGCGGACAGCCTTCAGGGAACGGGTCAGTTGCCCAAGTTCGAGGCCGATCTGTTCAAGGTGCCCGGCGAGCGCGATCTCTATCTGATCCCGACCGCCGAGGTGCCGGTGACCAATCTGGTCCGCGACTGCATCCTGGAAGCCGGCGACATGCCGCGCAGGTTCGTCGCCCATACGCCCTGTTTCCGCAGTGAGGCCGGATCCTACGGGAAGGACACCCGCGGCATGATCCGTCAGCACCAGTTCGAGAAGGTGGAGCTGGTCCAGGTCGTGCGCCCCGAGGAGTCCATGCAGGCGCTGGAGGCGCTCACCGGGCATGCCGAGACGATCCTGCAGAAGCTGGGTCTGGCCTACCGGGTCGTGACGCTCTGCACCGGCGACCTCGGGTTCTCCTCGCGCAAGACCTACGACCTGGAGGTCTGGCTGCCGGGGCAGCAGACCTATCGCGAGATCTCCTCCTGCAGCAACTTCGGCGACTTCCAGGCGCGTCGTCTACAGGCGCGCTGGCGCAATCCCGAGACCGGCAAGCCGGAACTGGCCCATACGCTCAATGGCTCGGGTTTGGCGGTTGGGCGCACACTGGTTGCCGTGCTGGAGAACTACCAGCAGGCCGATGGCAGCGTCCTCATCCCTGAGGCGTTGCGGCCCTACATGGGTGGGGTGGAGCGTCTCGGCGCCTGATGCCCCGGCGTTGACCGCTTGCGCGCCCTCGCGGAGGGCGTGCGGAAGACGAGGAAGGAGGCCCGCTGCCCAAGGCGCGGGCTGTGTTTCGAGGGCTTGTGGGTGGCGTCACCCTGAGTGAGGCGAGCAGGGCGTTTCCGCCCTGTGTTTCATCATTCTTTTGCTCGGCTCAATGCGTCAGATTCGGCACCAGCAGCACGGGGATGTGGCTGTGCTGCAGGACCTTGCGGGCGGTGGAGCCGATCGCGGCATGTCCGAGGAGCGAGTGGGTACAGCTGCCCATGACGATGAGGTCGGCGTGCCGGCTCTCGGCGGTTCGGATGATCTCCTCTGACGGCAGGCCGGTCGCGACCTCCAATGCCTCGACGATGTCCGATTCGAGCTTGTTGGCGCTGAGTTCCTCGGCGCAGAATTTGGCTAGACGCTTGTGCATGGTCGCCAAAACCTCCTTCAGTGCGTCGCGCTCGATCGCATGGACGTCCACGTCCGGCAGATAGGCGCCGATCACGGCGCGTCCCGTATTCCCCAACGGTTCGACGACGTGCAGCATGGTGATGCGCGCACCGGTCTTCTCGGCCAGCGCGACGGCGTTGCGGAACACCGGGCGGGTATAGCGCCCGATGTCCGTCGCGTACAGGATGTGCGTGTAGTTCGGCAGCATGCGTATCGATCCTATGTCTAACCCAGCGATCAGTTATAACCCTGCAATTTATCGATATATTCCGGCAGGAACAGCGAAATTTGCGGGACGTAGGTGATCAGCATGAGGAAGCCGAGCAGCAGGAGCATCCAGGGCAGAACCGCCTTGATGACCCAGCCGATACTCTCTCCCGTGATGCCTGCCGTGACGAACAGATTGAGCCCGACCGGTGGCGTCAGCATGCCGATCTCCATATTCACGACCATGATGATGCCGAGATGGATGGGATCAATCCCCAGGTGCGTGGCGATGGGGAAGAGGATCGGCGCCATGATCAGCAGGATCGCCGAGGGTTCCATGAAGTTGCCGGCCATGAGCAGCAGCAGGTTGACCACGATGAGGAACATCCAGGGCGAAAGTCCCCATTCGACGATGGTCTCGGCGATCTGGTGCGGGATGCGCTCGGTGGTCAGCACGTGCGCGAACAGCATCGCGTTGGCGATGATGAAGAGCAGCATGATGGAGACCTTGGCGGCGTCTAGCACCACCTTGCGGACCTCCGGGTGGGCGAAGCTCTGAGGGAGTGCCAACAGCACCTGCCAGGTATTGCGCACGATCAGATGGCCGAATCCCTCGCCCTGTTCGCGCCAGGGGATCGTCTTGAGCGGACCCATGTCGCGATAGCCGATGACGGCGACCAGGAAGGCATAGACCGCCGAGACCGCAGCCGCTTCGGTCGGGCTGGCGACGCCGCCGTAGATGGAGCCGAGCACGATGACGATCAGCAGGATGCCGCCCGAGGCGCTGAAGCCCGAGCCGAGGATCTCGCGCAGTCCGGGCCAGGGTTGCGAGGGCAGTTTCTTGAAGCGTGCGACGATATAGATGGCCAGCATCAGGAGCAGGCCCATCAGCATTCCGGGGACGAATCCGGCCATGAACATCCGTGCCGCCGAGACCTCGGTCGCCGCCGCATAGACCAGCATGACGATCGATGGCGGGATGAGGATGCCCAGGGTTCCGGCGTTGGTGATGACGCCTGCAGCGAACTCCTTGGGATAGCCGGAGCGCACCATGCCCACGATCACGATGGATCCGATGGCGGCAACGGTTGCCGGCGAGGATCCGGAGACCGCCGCGAACAGCATGCAGGCGAGTACCGAGGCCATTGCGAGTCCGCCACGGATGTGGCCGACCACGGATGTGGCGAAGCGGATCAGCCGCTTGGCTACGCCCCCGGTCGAGAGGAAGGCCGAGGACAGGATGAAGAAGGGGATCGCCAGCAGGGTGTAGTGGCCGGACAGCGATTCGAACAGCTTGAGCGTGATCGAGGCCAGCGAGTCGTTCGAGAACAGCAGAATAGTGACGATGCTGGAGAACCCGAGGGCGATGGCGACCGGCACGCCGAGCAGCATGCAGCCGAACAGGAGCAGGAAGAGCGTCGCGGTGGTCATGCCTTGATCTCCTCGCGCTGGATTTCCTCGGCTAGATGCATGCTTTCCTTGGCCTCATCGGTTTGGTTGAAGCCGTTCGCCTTGCCGGTGATGACTGCCCAGAGCAGGATCAGCAGCCGGATCGAGAGGAAAACGAGTCCGATCAGCAGAATGCTTTGAGCGATCCAGGTCGGGACCGGGATGTCCTCCAGCTCGATACCGATGCGTTGCATCTTGCTGAGATAGATCCAGGACCCGTAGATGAAGAGTCCGCAGTAGCCGAGCGAGAGCAGGATGGCCAGCGTGCTGATGAATCGCTGCCCAAGTGGCGAGAAGAGTCTGACGAAGGCGTCGACACCGATATGGGCACCGACCTTGAGCCCGTAAGATGCCCCGAACAGGACGAACCAGGCGGACAGGTAGAGGGTGCCTTCCTGGCCCCAGGTCAATCCGGTGTTGAATGCGAAGCGCATGATCACCTCGGCGAATACCAGTAGCGTCATGGCTACCAGCAGCAACGAGATGATGGCCTCTTCGGTCTTGTTGAGTAGACGAAGCAGCATGTCAAAGATCCAAGCTGGGTGGGCGGGTGTGCCCCGGGGCGGTCATGTGCCCCGAGACGCCCGTGGAGCGGGCGCCAGGCGCCCGCTCCGTTCGCGGAAGATCGCGGCGGTCGAGACCGACGCGAATCAGCGGCGGTTCGCTGCGTAGGCCGCGTCGATGAGATCGGCGCCGATCTCCTTCTCGAACTGCTTCCACACCGGCTTCATCGCCTGCACCCACTGGGCGCGTTCCTCGGGGGTCAGCTCGATGACCTCGCTGCGCTTGGAGTCGATGATCGCCTGGCGATCCTCGATGCCCTTATCGCGTGCGATCTGGTTGCCGTAGATGATGGCCTCGTCCAGTGCGCTCTTGAGCTCGCTACGCAGATCCTCGGGCAGCCCCATCCAGAACTCGGTCGAGGTCACGACCAGATAGTCGAGCAGACCGTGGTTGGTCTCGGTGATGTAGGGCTGGACCTCGAAGAACTTCTTGGAATAGATGTTGGACCAGGTGTTCTCCTGACCGTCGATCGCCTTGGTCTGGAGCAGGGTGAAGACCTCGGAGAAGGGCTTCTTCAGAGGGGTGGCATCGACCGCCTCGAACTGGGCCTCAAGCACGGGCGAGGACATGATGCGGAACTTGAGTCCCTTGGCATCGGCCGGAACGCGCAGCGGCTGGCTGGAGCTGAGCTGCTTCATGCCGTTGTGGAGATAGCCCAGGCCGATCAACCCCTTCTTTTTCATGGAGTTCATCATGGACTGGCCCTTTTCGCTCTGCTGAAAGCGGTCGACCGCGTCCAGATCCTCGAACAGGAAGGGCAGGTCGTAGAGGGCGAGCAGATCCGTGTAGCGGCTGAACTTGGACAGTGCCGGAGCGGCGAGCTGAACGTCGCCAAGCTGCATGGCCTCAAGCACGTTGTCGTCGCCGAAGAGCTGCGAGTTCGGATAGACCTCGACCACGACCCGATCGCCCATGCGTTCCGCGACCAGCTCCTTGAACTTGTTCGCCATCTTGCCCTTCGGCGTGTTCTCGGCGACGACGTGCGAGAACTTGATGACGATCGGCTCGTCGGCTGCGTTGGCCAGGCCGACCATGAGCGTAGAGGCTGCGGCGAGCGCGAATGCGGCTAGGGTTCGTTTCATGCGTGTGTCCTCACGTTGGGGTGTGTGCTGATTCGCCGATCCGTTTGGATCCCGCTTACGTCAGCAAAGAGTGGGCCAGCAGAGTCGAGAGTGGTCAGATCCCTGAAAATTCGGTGGTTAGCCGCGATGCACGACGAGGTGGCTGCGTTCGCGATGGGTGAAAATCCGCCCATTTCGCCGCAGTCGAAGGCGGGAATCCGCCGGTGTGTTCGTGCCTGGCCAAGCGAACTTGTTGATCTGTACCGGTTCGGATGGGGGGCGGAGGAGCCCGCGTAGGGCGCAATAGCGATAGCGTATTGCGCCGTATGGTTGGCAGGCTGCCCACCCCAAGACACAACATGCGCTGCATGCCCCTTGCCCGTCGAATGGCGTCTTTGTGCCACCAACCTAATGGACTTGTGCCAATATCCTTTCGGCGCAATACGCTGCGCTATTGCGCCCTACGAATCGAACCTGCAAGGGCGGCACTGCTTGAGCTTGGTCGTTGGCCTACCAGGCGTGCGCTATCGGCGATGCTTCCGACATCGGAGGTCACTGCCCGGCTTTCCGTTCCCCGTGTGATGCGTTCACAACAGTCATCAGGGCGCGGCTGCCTCTGAACTCGATTCGAGTCGCCGCAGGGCTGTGGTGTCGGTTCCGTTGTCGGTGACCTGCTGGACAAAGAATCCGTCGCCCAGAAGGAGGGCGTCCAGGGTTTCTTGGACGTGGTCGGTTTCGGGATCCAGGGATGCTTCCTCTTCCAGTCTCACCTGCCGGTCGAGCATTGGTGTCCAGCGCGTATCGGCGCTCGCGGACTGGAGCGCATAGGGCATCTCTTTGCCGCCGAGATCGACGATGCCGCTGCCGGTCGGGCTGTGGATGGCAAGATAGCCGACGACCTCGGTTGTGTGACCGTCGTTAAGGGCCTCTTCCTCGAACAGTGCGGCCTGGAAGCCGTTGGCCGTGACCTGGCGCGCCCGGGCCGTGACGGCCTGGACGCCGTTTGCGGTCTGGACGGTGAGGAAGAGTTTGGGCGCCGCGTCGAAGGCCGTGCCGAAGGAGATCGGTTTCCAGTCTTGTGTGCCGCCGAGGTCGAAGGTGCCGACCTCCCAGGCGGAGCCGTCCGTCATGATCCGACGGCCGGGTTCGAGCATCGCGAAGGGAACGTCCTCGATCGCGTGATAGACGTCGCCGAAGCGGCGTGCGCGGTAGTCCCATTCCTGGAACCGCAGCTCGAATCCGGCCGGGCCGACGGCACGCAGACGTGCCACACCCGGGTCGGGGCCACGGTAGCTCGGCGGGCCGGCGATGACGACGGCGTCGGCGTATCCGGAGGGTGCGTCGACGAAGCGCCAGCCGTGATCGACGGCGGCGTCGCTGCCGGGGAGCGAGATGGGCGATCGGGGATAGGCCGGGCAGACGGTATCGGCATAGGGCAGGATGTCCGGGACGATGCGCACGTCCGTGGTGAGGATCTCATCGCTTTCCAGGGGTGTTGGAATGGCGGTTGCTCCGGGAAAGGTCACCTCGACGGCGAAGGCCGTCCAGCCCTCGGGTGGCGGCGCGACACGGCCCAGGTAGCTTCCGTCGGCACTCGGCTGCAGCGGCGTGCTCGTCCAGGCCGCTCCGATCGTATCCAGGCGGAAATCTCGGGCATTGGGGTTGGTGGCTTGCCAAAGCTTGACCGTCTTGGGTGCGCTGTCGGTCCAGACGCGAATCGAACCGTCGGATTCGCGCGTCCAGTCGATTCGCGGGCTCGGGTTGTCGTCCAGGACATCGCTGAGCCATGAGAGCGTGGGCAGGATGACGCTCGGCAGATCTTGGCTTTGGGAGTGGTCTGTATTGAACGAGTAGCGCAGCTGCTTCGGTTCCGGTAGTCCAGCCCAGTAGAACTGCGACGAATCGGGGAGGAAGAACTGATCGCCCGAGGAGTTGACCACGAGCTTCGGCATGGTGAGACGGTCGCGGTAGGCGTATGGATCGATGATCTCCAGCATCGCCTGACCTTCCGGAGTGCCCGCCCGGCAGGGGATGTCGAGGTCGGCATAATCCTGGACGGCGGGCGCGTAGAATCCATAGGCCTCCCAATGGTGGTCGAACTGGGCGTCGAGGTTGAGCAGGTCGATCGAGGCCGGCAGGATTGCGCGCACTCGGGACGCCTCGCCCTTGCGGGCCTCGACGGCGGCGGCGAGCCAGGTCGTCCAGCCGCGTTTGGAGCCGCCCGCGATGATGACGTCCTCGATGATCGGGAGTGTCGGCCAGACGTTGGGATAGGTGGCGGCGAAGGTCTGGATGCTGTCCAAGGCCCGGATCGCGGCCTTGGTCATGGGCAGCTGGGGCAGCCATTCCGGGTCGCCGGTCGTCAGGTACTTGTCCATGCCGTAGGCGAGAATCGCGTCCTCCTCCCTGGGGGCGCTCTCGTCGGCGAATTGGAGTGGCTGATTGGGGACCTGGCTCAACATGGCGACGACGGCCCCCGTCGTTCCCGCCATGATGCCCAGCAGTTCGTCGTTCTCCGTGCCGCCCGGTTTGATATTGCCGCCGCCGTTCACGATCAGGATGGCCGTGCCCTGGTTTCCGGAGTGGAAGATCCAGGGCACGGCGATCAGCAGCTCGTGCCTCCACAGCGTTCGATCGACCTCCGATGGCGAGCGCCATTGCTGGGAGGTCATGTCGACGACGTGAATGCTGTATCCCCAGCCCTGCCGCGTTTCCTCGTAGGAATAGCTATAGCTCGGGTCCGGCTTGTCCACGTAGTCGTCCAAGGCGGTCGCCTCGGTCCTCGGGGCCTGCCCGACGAGTATCAGCACTGTCGCCAGCATGACGGGGACCATCGAGAATTTCATGACCAACCTCCCACGTTTGGCCTCGATCGCGCTCGATCAGCGGTTTCAATCGCCCTGAATCATGGTCTTGGTGAGCATGAGGTGAATTCAGGGGAACATCGCCTGGGTCGCCTCATTTGCGGAAATCGCCTAACCTCCAGTCTCCAGGTGCCGGTGACTCGGCCCAAAGTCAACTGTCGCTGCCGTGTGGGCGCGCGCTCGTTTGACCTTGGGTTCGGCGCGGTGAAGACGTATGACGTCGACATCAATGCGCCAGGCATCCGAATCGGATCCAATCGATCGGGCTCCAGAGGGGACTGCAATGAAGCGTACGACCTTTTCACTCGCCATCCTGTTCGCCCTGACCGGCTGCGGCAGCGGTGTCCTTGCACCGGAAGGTCCGGTGACCAATGCGTTTCTGAATCGGGTGGGCACCAACTGCGCCAAGCTCAAGATCGGAAACCAGCCGATCGACTTCCTGCTCGAAGTCAACGGCGACGACGTCTATTTCATCGACGAGACCAGCAAGCTCGCTGTAGGCAGCGTCGACAAGGCCACCTATGCCGAAGACATCAATGCCTACTATCCGACGGGCACCGATCAGGCGGCCCTCGACTGCATCTTCGATCAGCTCGACTGACCCCTCGATGCGCCTGAATGGAATCGCATTCCAACCGTGGGGCTTGAGCGCATCCTCGTGGGCATGAGCCGCCCCCGGCGGCTCATGCCTTGTAGTCGTCCTTGTCGAGTTGGTATTTTTGCATCTTGTCGTAGAGCGTCTTGCGGGGGATGCCGAGCGTGGTCATGGTGTCCTTGATGCTGCCCTTGCTGAAGGCGAGGGCCTGTACGATCAGGCTCTTTTCGAAGCTCTCGATCTGTTCGGGCAGGGTTCGGGGTGCGCCTGCCATGGGGGCGGCCAAGAGGTCTGCGAGGGACCAATCGAACTGTTCGCCGAGCAGGACGTAGCGTTCGGTGATATTGCGCAGCTCGCGCACGTTTCCCGGCCAATCGTAGCCGATCAGGCGGCTGACCTCGCTCTGGGCGGGGAAGGGTGCATCGCGCTGGAAGCGGTCCTGGGCCACCAGCAGGAAATGGTGGAAGAGCAGCGGGATGTCGTCGCGTCGGTTGCGCAGCGGCGGGATGTGCAGGGTCACGACGTTGAGCCGATAGTAGAGATCCTCGCGGAAGCTGCCCTGATTGGCCGCCTCGCGCAGATCGACCTTGGTGGCGGCCACCACTCGGAAGTCGAGCGGGATGACCTGGTTGGATCCCAGCCGTTCGATGGCGCGTTCCTGAACCACTCTGAGCAGTTGTACCTGGGCCGAGGCGGGCATGCTCTCGATCTCGTCGAGAAAGAGGGTTCCGCGATGGGCGTGCTCGAACTTGCCGATGCGTTTGGATTTGGCCCCGGTGAAGGCGCCTGCTTCGTGGCCGAAGAGTTCGCTTTCGATCATGGTCTCCGGCACCGCGCCGCAGTTGACCGCGACGAAATTGCAGTCGCGCCGACGGCTGTGTTCGTGCAGCGAGCGCGCCACCAGCTCCTTTCCGGTTCCCGTCTCTCCGAAGATCAGCACGTCCGCGCCCGTATCGGCGATGCGGGCGATGGTCGCGCGTAGCTGGCACATTTCGGGGCTGCGTCCGATGATGCGCGGCCCCAGGGCCGTGTTGGCCATAAGCTCGACCCGCAGGTTGCGGTTCTCCATCACCAGGGCGCGCTTGTCCAAGGCGCGCTGCACCGTGTCGATCAGACGCTCGGCGGGATAGGGCTTCTCGATGAAGTCGTAGGCGCCGCCGCGCATCGCCTTGACGGCCGTGCTGACGTCGCCATGCCCGGTGATGAGGATGACCGGGATGTCCGGGTCGATCGCGTGGGCCTGTGCCAGCAGTTCCAGGCCGTCCATTCCGGGCAGACGGATGTCGGTGATGAGGACTCCCGGCCAGTCGCGGGTGAGCAGCGGCAGGACGGGCTCGGCACGCTCGAATGTTTGCGAGGTCAATCCGGCGAGTTCGAGCGTCTGACGATTGGCCGCGCGGATGTGTTGTTCGTCGTCGACGAAGAGGATCGATGGGCTGCTGTTCATGTTGCCTGAGAGGGGTGGATGTCCGCCGCTGGAAGCCTGAGCTCGAAGCAGGCGCCAGAGTCGAGCGGGACGGTGGCGAGCGAGCCGCCCATCTCGGCGGCGATGCGGGCCGAGATCGCGAGCCCCAGGCCCAATCCTTCGCCGGCGTCCTTGGTGGTGAAGAAGGGTTCGAAGATGAGGTTCAGGTCGGATTCGGGAATTCCGGGGCCTGTGTCATCGACGGTCGTGATCACCCAATCCTGGGTGCGGCGCGCCTCGATGCGGATACGCCGTTCGGGCTGCCCGTCGATCGCCTGGCAGGCGTTGCCGAGCAGATTGACCAGGACTTGCTGCAACAAGACGTCGTTGGCCTTGACGCTGAGCTCGGCCGGAACCTGTGATTCCAGGGTGCCTCCGCAGCGGTCGAGGATGGGGGCGGCGATGCGGGCGGCGCCTTCGATGACCGGGGCCAGGGGCAAGGCGATCAGCTCGCCCGAGGTCTTGCGGGCGAAGAGCTTGAGCTGAGAGCCGATCTTGGCCATGCGTTCGGTGAGGGCCAGGATCTGTTCGAGGTTGAGCTCGACCTCCTGGGTGCGGCCCTTGGCCAGCAGCAACCGCCCGTTGTCGGCATAGGTGCGGATGGCGGCGAGCGGTTGGTTGAGTTCGTGATTGATGCCGGCCGACATCTGTCCCAGCGTGGCCAGTTTGGCCGACTGGATCAGCGCCTGCTGGGCCTCGCGCAGCGCCTGTTCGGCGCGCAATCGCTCGTCGACCTCGTCCAGAAGGCGCCGGTTGGTGCGGGTCAGCTCGGCCGTGCGGGTGGCGACCCGTTCCTCCAATTCCAGGTTGATGCGTTCGAGCGAGGCGCGTGCCCGTTCGGTCAGCACGTCATGGACGCGTCGGGCGCGCTGGTGTTGCAGCATGAGCGCGGCGATCAGGGCCGCAGTGGCGGCGAGTGCGGCGGCGAGGGTGGTCAGCTTGAGCGTATCGCGGATGACCTCGCGGGTGTCCGAGAGCTCGTGAACCTGCCAGCCGGCGGCCGGCATGGGGCGGGACTGAAGCAGATAGCGCGTGTGCTTGGGCCATCCCCGTTCGGGCTCTAGACGCACGAGTTGGCCCTCGGGAAGACGTTTTAGGATCTCCAGCCCCATCGGGGATAGCGTGGCGTTCAGATAGCGGTTGCTGTTGGCGATGCGCCGACGGGCTGCGTCATCGAGCGGGAAGAGGGTGCGGAAGCGCTGCTCGGGGTGGGTGGAGACGAAGACGACCCCATCCGGGTCCGTGACCAGAAAGATCCGGTCCGGTTTGGCCCAGCGGCGCTCGGCCTCGCTGATGTCGATCTTGACCACGACGGCGCCGAGGATCTCGCCCTTTTCATGCACTGGATAGGCGAAATAGTAGCCGCGCTGCTTGGATGTGGTTCCTAGCGCGAAATAGCGTCCCAGTTGTCCGCCCATGGCGTCGCGGAAATAGGGTCGGAAGCTGAAGTTGCGTCCCACGAAGGGGCGTTCTGCCTGCCAGTTGCTGGCCGCGATCGTCAGCCCCTCGGCGTCCATCAGGTAGGTGTCGGTGGCGTCGCTGATCCGGTTGATGGTTTCGAGGTAGCGGTTGAGCGCCTGGATGCTCTCCTGTCCGCCGGGCGCGCGCAGGAATTCGATCAGACGGGGGTTGGTGGCGAGCAGTTCCGGAAGTGGCTCGTATTTGGCGAGCAACCCCTGGAGATGGGCCATGTAGAGATTGAGGTCGGTGCGTCCCTGAGCGGCCAGGCGTCCGATGCCGTCGCGGTAGGACCAGAGGCCGAGCGCCCAGAGCCCGGCGCACAATCCGAGGAGCAGCGCCGCCCATAAGAGGCGGCGCTTGAGTCGGCTGGACCTTGGCTCGATGCCGATTGCTCCTCCGGGGGCGTTTAACGCGTGCTTGGCAGCGTCAGCCCGGTCTGGTGACCGGCGTCGCCAGTCCAGTAGCCGTCGCACAGACCGGAGGGTGCCCAGTCGTGCAGCTTGGTCATGCCCTCGGCGGTGTCCAGTTGGCCGCTCAATGTGTCGGCGAAGACGCGGACCACGTCGGCGGTATGGGCGGACTGGGGACTGATGCGCAGCAGGTCGACGCCCAGTTCGCTCACCTCGTCCAGTGCGGGCAGTAGATTGTGCGTATTGGCCGACTGGGTCTGGATGCCGTTGAGGGTCAGGAATTGCAGGCCGTCCTGGGTCGAAATCGTCAGTCCGTCCGGATAGTCGCCGCAGCAGAACTGGCAGTCGTCCTTGCCCAGGTCGCGGTTGTAGGCGGTGAAGCAGCGCGCCGAGTAGGCGAGCGGGAGACGGCCGAAGGCGAACAGCTCGCACTCGACGCCGGCCGGGCGCAGGCGCAGCAGATCGGTGGCGGTCTCGCGGCCGAGTTCGACCGGCAGCACCCAACGCTTGAGTCCGCGCTCGGCGAGGAAGGCCAGGGTGCGGTGGTTGTAGAGGTTGATCGAGTGTCCGGCGATGAAGGGGCGTCCTTCCAGGAAGTCGAGCGCGCCCAGGTCATTGGCCTCGATCGAGAAGCGCTCGTCGGCGCAGATGCGCTTGAGCGTCTTGAGTTCGCCGTCGGATTCGATCAGGGCCAGTGTGGAGATAACCGCCTCCTTGCCGGCGGCGACGACGCGCTCGGCCAGCTCCCAGTAGTCTTCGGGACGCAATTGGCGGCGCTTGGAGCAGATGGTCTCGCCCAGATAGATGACGTCGACTGGCGACTCGATCATCTCGGCGTAGAAGTCCATGACCTGCTCGCGCGACCAGAGATAGAGGATGGGGCCGAGCGAGAGGCGGGGGCGATGTGTGCTGTTGCTCAAGGATGTCATAGGTTCGGTCGGGTGTTCATCGAGGCGTGCTGTTGCAGCGCTGGAAACTGGGATCTGGAAGCTGGCCGCTTCTTCAGTGCCAGGTCCGCTCGTAGGGGCCAATGGTGGTTTGGGCGCCTTCCGAGACCTGGGCCAGGATCTGGTGCCAGCTCTCCTTGGGACGGAATGCCTGCGGGTTGCGCTGGCAGCTGTCGATGGCCTCGCGCCAGACCTGGGTGATCTGGGAGACGTAGCGGGTGCTGCGCTGGCGTCCCTCGATTTTGATGGCGCTCACACCGGCGGCCATGATGTCGGGCAGGATGTCCAGTGTGTTGAGGCTGGTCGGCTCCTCGATGGCGTGTCGCAGCTCGCCGTCGACCTGATAGCGGCCCTTGCAGAGGGTCGGATAGCCGGCTGCCTCGGAGTGCGAGCGACGCTCAATCAGGATGCCGCCGAGCCGCGTCTCCTGGCCCTCGGGGGTATCGCGCCACTCGACATGCGCGGCCGGCGAGCAGGCGCCGTAGGTATTGGGTGACTGACCGCTGGCATAGGAGGACAACAGACAACGACCTTCCACCATGACGCAGAGGCTGCCGAAGCCGAAGATCTCGACCGGGACCGTCGTTTCTTTGATGAGATTGGCGACCTGGGTCAGCGAGAGCACGCGCGGGACCACCACGCGCTTGATGTTGAAATGACGTTGCATGAAGCCGATCGCGGCCGGATTGGTCGCCGATCCCTGGACCGAGAGGTGCAGGTTGATGTTCGGGTGACGCTGCGTCGCGTAATCGAGTATGCCCATGTCGGCCAGGATGATGGCGTCGACGCCCAGTCCGGCGGCACGGTCGACGGCGGCCGTCCAGCGCTCCCAGCCGTTCGGTTGTGCATAGGTGTTGATGGCGACGAAGACCTTGACGCCTCGGTCATGGGCGTACTGGATGCCCTGCTGGATCTGTTTGTCGTTGAAGTTCAACCCAGCGAAGTGGCGGGCGTTGGTGTCGTCACGGAAGCCGAGATAAACGGCATTGGCGCCGTTGTCGACGGCAGCCTTGAGCATCGGCAGGTTGCCGGCGGGACAGACGAGTTCCATGGTGGATGGTCTCCAGCGGGTCAGGCAGTGCTGAGAAGTTTCTGTTGTGAGAGCGGATCGATCCCATCGCCCTGGCGCGTACCGCGACGGTATAGCTCCGCCTCGATCCCGTTCAGGGCCGCCCATTTGCCGCTGCACCAGTCGGGCGCGAGCAAGATGTCCTTGGACGCGGTTCCGGTGAGGCGGTGGAAGATCACGGAGGGCGGCGTGCGCTCGATCAGATCGGCGCAGATGTCGATGTATTCGGCGAGGGTCAGCGGTTGATAGTCGCCCCGCCGCCATTCGATGGCCAAACGTGTGTGGCGGACCACGTGCAGCGGATGGAGCTTGAGCCCTTCCACTCCGAGTTCCAGCACCCGATCGAGGGTGCGCAAGGCCGCCTCGCGACCCTCTCCGGGCAATCCGATGATGAAGTGGGTGCAGACCGGGATTCCGCGCCGGTGCGCCGCCATGACCGCCGTGCGATAGTCGGCGAACCCATGGCCTCGGTTGACCCTGGCGAGCGTGGCGTCGTCGGCGGACTGCAGGCCCAGTTCGAGCCAGACCTCCTTGCCCTTGGCGCGATAGCTGGCCAGCAGGTCCAGAACCGCCTCGGGGACGCAGTCCGGCCGGGTGCCGACCGAGAGTCCGATTACGTCCGTGTGGCTCAAGGCGTCGTCGTAACGCGATCTCAGCACCTCCACCTCGTCGTAGGTGTTGGTGTAGGTCTGGAAATAGGCCATGAAACGACGGGCACCCGTGCGCTTGGCGAGCACGCCGCGTCCCGCTTCGAGCTGCGGGTCGATCTGCGGCGATCGCTTGGCGTTGGGGCCGAAGGAGACGTTGTTGCAGAAGCTGCAACCGCCATGGCCTTTGGTTCCATCGCGGTTCGGACAGGTGAAGCCGGCATTGAGCGCGAGCTTGTGCACCCGCTGGCCGTAGCGTTTCAGCAGGTACTGTCCAAACGTATTGACGCGATCACTTAAGATGCGGTGTTGAGCGGGAGGGGAGGGCATCCGGGCAAAATTAACTGGGCTGGCTGATGAAAAGTTTGATCTGAATCAATAAAATATCAATCTAAGGTTTCGGGACATCTGTGTCCAGGGGTGAGTGGTTCACTGATCGTTCGGTGTCGGAGGGTTTCTGGAACCATTCCCCGCAGCTGCCAGATGTCGTTGCCGCCCCGGCGGCCGCATTCGATACTCGGCGTTTTCGAGAGGCTTCGCTCATGGCGAAAACCTCGCCGCGAACGACGGATCAACACCAGGAGCAATGTCGTCGCCTCGCAAGACGATACCTGCTCGAAAGACAGGGAAACGCGGGGAGCGACTTTGCAGTACCATTTTGTGCAGTGCAAAAACACGCCCTACAGCAGAATCAATAATGTCAGACACCCAGCAGCGTATCCGCGAGATCCCTTACAACTACACCTCCTTCTCCGATCGAGAGATCGTCATCCGGTTCCTCGGCGAATCGATGTGGAGCCTGATCGAGGAGCTGCGCGGTACGCGTCGGACGGGTCGCTCGGCGCGCATGCTGTTCGAGGTGCTGGGCGATATGTGGGTCGTTACCCGTAATCCCTACCTGCAAGACGACCTGCTCGAGAATCTTGACCGGCGTCGGCTGTTGCTGCAGGCGCTCGAGCATCGGCTCGATCAGTTCGAGCAGCGGCTCAACGACAACCAGCGTGCGGCGCGGCTGTTGGAGGCCGCACGCGCGGCGGTACAGCGCTTCGGAGACTGGTTCGAGGCCGAGCATGCCCAGCGCGAGCGTCTGAGCAAGGCGCTGTCCGGGATCACCCGTAAGGACAACCTGGACTTCGGCGGTCTGGCGCGCGTCTCGCACGCCACGGATGCCACCGACTGGCGTGTCGAGCTGCCCTTCGTCGTCATCTCTCCCGATACCGAGGACGAGGTCGCGCATATCGTGCGGGCCTGTATCGACTGTGGTCTGACGCTGATTCCGCGTGGCGGCGGCACCGGCTACACGGGATCGGCGGTGCCGTTGCATCCCATGACAGCGGTCATCAACACCGAGAAGCTGGAAACCCTTTCGGGCGTCGAGCGGATCGCGCTGCCGGGCGTCGAGGGGTTGGTGCCGACGGCCCATTGCGGCGCCGGCGTGGTCACCCGGCGCGTCTCGGATCTGGCCGACGCCAACGGCTTGGCCTTTGCCGTGGATCCGACCTCGCAGGACGCCTCCTGCATCGGCGGCAACATCGCCATGAACGCGGGCGGCAAGAAGGCGGTGCTCTGGGGCACGGCGCTCGACAACCTGGCCTCCTGGCGCATGGTGACGCCGGATGCGGACTGGCTGGAGGTCGAGCGGCTCGATCACAACCTCGGCAGGATCCACGATCAGGAGCAGGTGCGCTTTCGGGTGACGCGTTACGCCCCCGACGGCAAGACGCCGCGCGGCGAGCCCGAGGTCCTGGCGATGCCGGGTCAGTCCTTCCGCAAGGTCGGTCTCGGCAAGGACGTGACCGACAAATTTCTGTCCGGCCTGCCCGGCGTCCAGAAGGAGGGCTGCGACGGCATCATCACCTCGGCGCGTTTCGTCCTGCATCGCATGCCGGATCATGTCCGCACCGTGTGCCTGGAGTTCTTCGGGACCGATCTGGATCTGGCCGTGCCGGCCATCGTCGAGATCAAGGATTACATCGAATCCCAGTCGGGCGTGCAGATGGCCGGTCTGGAGCATCTGGACGAGCGCTATGTGCGCGCCGTGGACTACTCGACCAAGGCGGCCCGTCACGAACTGCCGAAAATGGTTCTGATCGCCGATCTGGTGAGCGACGACGAGGCTGCGCTGGTCAAGGTTGCCGAACAGGTCGTGCGCTTGGCCCAGGCACGCGACGGCGAGGGCTTCATCGCCGTGAGCCCGGAGGCGCGCAAACGTTTCTGGCTCGATCGCGCCCGCACGGCCGCGATCTCGCGTCACACCAACGCCTTCAAGATCAACGAGGACGTGGTCATCCCGCTCGATCGGCTGTCCGACTACAGTCGGGGCATCGAGCGTATCAACATCGAGCTGTCGATCCGCAACAAGGACGCCATCATGGCGGCCGTGCTCGACTACCTGGCCTCGGATATGCCGGAAGCGCGCTGCGAGGGCGATTACGAGGAATCGGACGAGGGTCGTGCCATTCTCAACGCCAAGCGCGATGCGGCCCGCGATTCCATCGTCGGGGTGCGTACGCGCTGGCAGGCGATCCTGGAGCGTCTCGACCAGCCAGCCGCCGAGAACCTGGAGCTGCTGGAAGATGCCGAACGGGCGCTGATCCGCGAGGGCGACAGCTTGGCTTCGATGATGCTGCGTCGCGACCTGCGTCAGGCGCTCAAGGGCGAGATCGCCGACCGCCTCGACGAGATCTTCTCGGGTCAGGAGTTCGCCCGCGTGCGCGAGCGGCTGCGTGAGATCCACAAGCGCGTCAAGGACTCGCGTCTGTTCGTTGCCCTGCACATGCACGCCGGCGACGGCAACGTGCATACCAACATCCCGGTGCACTCCTCGGACTACGCCATGCTGCACGAGGCCGATCAGGTCGTCGCGCGCATCATGAAGCTGGCGACCGGACTGGGTGGCGTCATCTCGGGCGAGCACGGTATCGGCATTACAAAGCTGCAGTTCCTGGAACAGGAGAAGCTGGACGCCTTCGTTGCCTACAAGCAGAAGGTCGATCCCAAGGCGCTTTTCAATCGCGGCAAGCTGATGCCCGGCTCCGGGTTGGACGGGGCCTACACCCCCTCGCTGCGCTTGGTGCAGCAGGAGGCCATCATCCTGGAGGAGACCGAACTCGGCGCCCTCAACGATGACATCAAACACTGTTTGCGCTGCGGCAAGTGCAAGCCGAAGTGCATGACGCATGTCCCGCGAGCGAACCTGCTCTATTCGCCGCGCAACAAGATTCTCGGCACCGGGCTCATGATCGAGGCATTCCTCTACGAGGAGCAGACTCGGCGTGGCCTGTCGCTCAGACACGTCGCCGCGATGAACGACGTCGCGGACCATTGCACCGTGTGTCATAAGTGTCTGACCCCATGCCCGGTCGACATCGATTTCGGCGATGTGACCATCCGGTTGCGCCGTATCCTGGTTGCGCGTGGTCAGAAACGCTTCAGTCCGGGCGCCTGGGCGGCCATGCAGTTTCTCAACGTCACGGACCCGACCGCCGTGCGCTGGTTGCGCACGGGGCTGGCCAAATGGGGCTTCGCTGCGCTCAATGTCGCCCATCGTGGCGCCAAGCTCTTGCGTCTGACCCGCAAACGTACCCAGCGTCCCGGCAGCACCACGGGACGTCCGACAATGACCAATTTGGCAGTGGAAATGGTCAGTCGGTCGATCCGTGTCGATCTGCCGCGCCGGACCTTCCGTCAGGTGCTGAATCTGGAGGATAAGACCCAAGTCGCCATCCTGCGCGATCCCCAGGTCGCCGACGATGGCGAGGCGGTCTTCTACTTCCCCGGTTGCGGATCCGAGCGGCTCTATTCGGACATCGGTTTGGCGACCCTCGCCATGCTGTGGAACCAGGGCGCCCAGACTGTACTCCCGCCCGGTTACCTCTGCTGCGGCTATCCGCAGAACTCGGCCGGACAGGAGGCGCGCGGTCGGCAGATCACCATGGAGAATCGGGTGCTCTTCCATCGTGTCGCCAACACCCTGAACTATCTGGATATCCGGACCGTGCTGGTATCCTGCGGCACCTGCATGGATCAGCTGCTCAAGTACGAATTCGAGCGCATATTCCCCGGCTGCCGGCTCCTGGACATCCATGAATGGCTGATGGAGCAGGGGGTCAGTCTCGATGGTGTGTCCGGGGTCCAGTATCTCTACCATGATCCCTGTCATACCCCGATGAAGACCTATGCGCCGACCAAGGTGGCGACCAGCCTGATCGGTCAGCGGGTCGATCTCTCCGACCGCTGCTGCGGAGAGGCGGGTACTCTGGGTGCTTCGCGTCCGGACATCGCCAATCAGGTGCGTTTCCGTAAGCAGGAGGAACTGACTAGCGGCATTCGCGCCCTGACCGGACGGGATCAGGTGGTCGCTGGTGAGGTCAAGCTCCTGACCGCCTGTCCCGCCTGTCAGCAGGGTCTGAGCAAGTATCAGGACGATACCGGGCTCAAGACCGACTACATCGTCGTCGAATTGGCCAACCGCATGCTCGGCGAGGGCTGGCGCCAGCGTTTCCTCGATGAAGCTGCATCGAATGGGATCGAACGCGTCCTGTTGTAGACGCCATCGTCCAGGCTGTCGTTGCGCTCCATCTGGATCGTCGAGGCACCGTCCTCGATCCGGGTGGAGTGCGCGTGGAGTTTTGGAGGGGGCGAGTCGGCTCCCTTTGGGGCGATCTGCGGACGTCCTGCGGGATAGACGGGCGTTACCGGAGCGGTGTCGAGACGAGTGAGCGAGAGCAGGCGCCTCGCCCGGCATGATGTGCTACCGGTACGAAGCGTTGGGGGCTGTGATGGCGCGTCGATAGATAACGCACTTTGCGTCGTGCCATAAAAGGCCCGAAAAGGAGTGGGATCAGATCTTGTCGTGCTCCTTTTCGATTTCCCAATTGCATTGTTCGATTAGATTTTCCAGCGGCTTGGCGAAATGGAATTCCTCTTCGGGCTCGAAGGGCGCCCCTTTGTTCCAACACCTTGCCGCATCATCTGCGGTAATGGGAAATCCCTGCCGGCAAAGTTCCCAGATCGCTTGTAACTGTTTGACGCTCATGATGGCCCCCTTGGGTCGATCGACTTCGAGGCGAGCGGTTCGATCGGTGATGGGTGAATCCGCTCGATACTCGATGGGAGGAATCGGGTCTTTGTTGCTCTAGAGCAACGGTCAATAATTAGAGACACTTTTCCCGATCCCCAGTAAATACTAGCCGATTCTTTGCTGCTCGTGATGACGAGCAAGAAATAAATGGCCATTTTTGTCACACAGCCCGTAATTCCTAGCTTGGGACTGAGGATAGTGGCGTGTGGTGAACTTTCCAGTATGAGTGCAAGGTGTCTGCGCGAATATGTGAGCGAGGTCTCGGCTTTGCGAACGGGCGTCAGCCGATCCGGGTCACGGTGTCCGGGAGTTGGTTGCAGACCGTCGCGGCGAATGCCTCCAGCGCCTGGCGGCGTGGGAAGCTGCGCCGATAGACGAGCGAGATACGGCGGAAGGCATCTTGGAGATGTAGCTGGCGGGCGACGATTCCCGTGTCGGTCATCCAGCCGCCGCGTATCGCCAGGGCCGGTACCAGGGTGCAGCCGAAGCCGGCGCCGACCAGCTGCAGCAGGGTCTCCAGGCTCGATGCGCGCAGGTCCGCCATTTCGCCGTGGACTGGGCGCACGGCTAGGCGGCATACCTCCATGACCTGGTGTGCCAGGCAGTGGCCGTCGGCGAGCAGGAGGAGTTCCAGCTTCTCCAGATCCTGGGCCGTGATCTCGTCTTTGTCGTTGAGGGGGTGCTCCGCGGGGTAGGCGAGCCAGAAGGGTTCGTCGAACAGGGGAATGCTGTCGAAGTCGGACTCGTCCACCGGGGTGGCGAGGAGGGCGGCGTCGATTTCATGGCGCGCGAGCCGGCCCAGCAGACTGTCGGTGATCTCCTCCGACAAAATCAGCTTGAGCTTCGGAAAGGTGCGTTTCAATGGCACCAGAACTAGCGGCATCAGATAGGGACTAATCGTCGGGATGGCGCCGATGCGCAGGGGGCCGGACATGGGGTCTTGGTGCGCACGCGCGACCTGCTCGATGGTTTCGGCCTGTTCCAGCGCGAGTCGGGCGTGCGACAGGATAATCTCGCCGACCGGCGTGATCTCGACCGACCGATTGGTGCGTTCGAAGATGACGATATCCAGCTCGTCCTCAAGCTTTTTGATCTGTCCGCTCAGGGTCGGCTGACTGACGAAACAGCGCTCGGCTGCACGCCCGAAGTGGCGCGTTTCGGCAACGGCGAGGATATATTTGAGGTCACGTAGATTCACGCACGCATGATAACGGAAATCGGCGTCTGTGCGCTCCATCCGTGTCGGCATCCTCGTATTCTGAAACATGCCGGCGACTTGATACCCTTGATGCGGCGTCCCAATTTCCCATGTAATTAGACAGGAATTATTTGGAGATACGACTGTGAGACAGGACAAGCTGACCGCGAAATTTCAGATGGCGCTCGGCGACGCCCAGAGTTTGGCGCTCGGGCGCGATCATCAGTTCATCGAGCCCGTGCACCTCATGATCGCCCTGCTCGACCAAGAGGGCGGGACCATTCGGCATCTGCTGAGCCGGGCCGACGTCAACACAAACCAGCTGCGCTCGACGCTTGGCGAGGCGCTCGATCATCTGCCGATGGTCGAAGGGGTCGGAGGCGATGTTCATCTGAGCAACGACCTGAGCCGACTGCTCAACCTGACCGACAAGCTCGCTCAGCAACGCAATGATCAATACGTCTCATCCGAGCTTTTCGTGCTCGCGGCCCTGGAAGACAAGGGGGTGCTCGGCAACGCGCTACGCGAAGCGGGTGCCAGCAAGTCGGCTGTCGAGCAGGCGGTTCAGTCGGTGCGCGGTGGCCAGAAGGTCGACGACCCCAATGCCGAGGAGCAGCGCCAGTCACTGGAAAAATACACCATCGATCTGACCGAGCGTGCCGAGCAGGGTAAGCTGGACCCGGTGATCGGGCGCGACGACGAGATTCGGCGCACCGTGCAGGTGCTGCAGCGGCGCACCAAGAACAACCCGGTGCTGATCGGCGAGCCGGGCGTCGGCAAGACCGCCATCGTCGAGGGGCTGGCGCAGCGCATCGTCAACGGCGAGGTGCCCGAGGGGCTCAAGACCAAGCGGTTGCTCTCGCTCGACATGGCCGCGCTCATCGCTGGGGCCAAGTTTCGCGGCGAATTCGAGGAGCGCCTCAAGGCGGTGCTGAACGACGTCGCCCGTCAGGAGGGCAACGTCATCCTCTTCATCGACGAGCTGCACACCATGGTCGGGGCCGGCAAGGCCGATGGCGCCATGGATGCTGGCAACATGCTCAAGCCGGCCCTGGCGCGCGGCGAGCTGCACTGCGTCGGCGCCACCACGCTCGACGAGTACCGCAAATACGTCGAGAAGGACGCCGCCCTGGAGCGCCGCTTCCAGAAGGTGCTGGTCGACGAGCCCAACGTCGAGGACACCATCGCCATCCTGCGCGGACTCAAGGAACGCTACGAGGTCCATCACGCGGTCGAGATCACCGACCCGGCGATCGTCGCCGCAGCCGTGCTCTCGCATCGCTACATCGCCGACCGTCAGCTTCCGGACAAGGCCATCGACCTGATCGACGAGGCCGCCTCGCAGATCCGCATGGAGATCGACTCCATGCCCGAGGAGATGGACCGGCTCGACCGGCGCCTGATCCAGCTCAAGATCGAGCGCGAGGCGGTGAAGAAAGAGACCGACGAGGCATCCAAGAAACGTCTGACGGACCTTCAGGGTCAGATCGAACGGCTGGAGCGCGAGTTCTCCGATCTCGACGAGATCTGGAAATCCGAGAAGGCGGCAAGCCAGGGCAACGCACATATCAAGGAGGCGTTGGACCGCGTGCGTCTGGAGATGGAAACCGCGCGGCGGGCGGGGGACTGGGCGCGGATGTCCGAGCTTCAGTACGGGCGCATCCCGGAGCTCGAGAGACAATTGGCCACGTCGGCGTCTGTCGAGAAGGGCGAAAACCGTCTGCTGCGCAGCAAGGTCACGGAGGAGGAAATCGCCGACATCGTCTCCAAATGGACCGGCATTCCGGTCTCGCGCATGCTCGAAGGCGAGCGCGAGAAGCTCTTGCGCATGGAGCAGGCGATCGAGCAGCGTGTGGTCGGCCAGAACGAGGCGGTCCGTGCGGTCAGCGATGCCATCCGCCGCTCGCGCGCCGGTCTGTCCGATCCGGCGCGCCCCATCGGTTCCTTCCTCTTTCTGGGGCCGACCGGCGTCGGCAAGACCGAGCTGTGCAAGGCGCTCGCCTCATTCCTCTTCGATACCGAGGAGGCGATGGTGCGCATCGACATGTCCGAATTCATGGAGAAGCACTCGGTCGCGCGCCTCATCGGCGCGCCGCCCGGCTACGTCGGCTACGAGGAGGGCGGCTATCTGACCGAGGCCATCCGCCGCCGGCCCTACAGCCTCATCCTGCTCGACGAAGTCGAGAAGGCCCATCCGGACGTCTTCAACGTGCTGCTTCAGGTCCTCGACGACGGGCGTCTGACCGATGGCCAGGGACGCACGGTCGACTTCCGCAACGCGGTCATCGTCATGACCTCGAACCTGGGGTCGGACGTCATCCAACAGATGGCTGGCGAGGACAACTATGCCGAGATGAAGGAGGCCGTCATGGAGGTCGTCAGTCACGCCTTCCGGCCCGAGTTCATCAACCGGCTGGACGAGATCGTCGTCTTCCACCCGTTGCAGCGGGCTCAGATCCGCGCCATCGCGCGTATCCAGATCGACTATCTCCAGAAACGTCTGGCCGAGCGCGACATGAAGCTGGCGGTGAACGATGCCGCGCTGGATCATCTCGGCGAGGCTGGATTCGATCCGGTCTATGGTGCGCGTCCGCTCAAGCGTGCCATCCGGGCGCAGTTGGAGAATCCGCTGGCGCAGGAGATCCTGTCCGGTAAGTTCGCCCCCGGCGATCTGATCGAGGTCGGCTTCAGCGACGGCCAGCTCGTCTTCGAGCGGGTGCTGCAGGGCGAGTTGGTGGATTGATCTATAGCTTCCAGCTTCCAGCTTCCAGCCGTCAGCGATCAGCTGGTCGGTTGGGGTTCGCGAGAGCGAACCCCACCAGATTGCTGGAAGCTGGCTGCTGGAGGCTGGCCGCTTTTTCACATGAGGCAGGGCATACCGCCATGAGTCAGGCATTGCAGACCGTCGTCGCGCGTCAGCGCATCGAGCTTCAGGAGCGATTGGCCGGATTGCTGGAGCGTCTGGTCGTCGGCTGCCGCTCATGCTGGCCAGACCGTGAGGCGCTGGAGGTGTTGCTTCAGGAGGCGTTGCCGACCCTGCCGTCCTGCAAGTATCTCTACGTGCTCGACGCCGAGGCCCGCCAGCTGACCGCCAACCTCTCGCCTCAGGGCGTGCTTCCCGAGCATCTGGGGCGGGATCGCAGCGAACGGCCCTATCTGACCGAGGCGCTGGCCGGAGCGCGCTTCTCCCTCTCGCCCGCCTACCTCAGCCGCAATGCCCGCCGTCCTTCGCTGACGGCGATGCAGCGCATCGAGGCGGATGACGGCGCCTTGCTCGGATTCCTGGGGGCCGATTTCGATCTGCGCGAGCTGCCCTTGACCCGCGAGCTCTATCAGCAGCCGGGTCAGTGGTTCCAGCTCAAGGGCGATCCGGCGATTCGCGGTGGTCTCTTCCAGCAGGAGCGGGTCGAGAGCCTCATGGACAGTCGCATCGACGAGGTCTTGGATCTGCTGATCGAACTCGTCGCCGCGCATGGCGTCTTCCACTGCAAGCTGCATTTCTCCAGCTCGCGGGCGACGCTCTGGATGATCGACGACCCCTTCCGCTACCGCATCCTCGACTACGAGGATCTGGCCGATCCTGGAACCTGTCTCGCCTATCCTCGGCGCGACTACCCGCAGGATGTAGCTATCCCGGTCGAGCGGATCGCCGAGGTCTTCCACGCCTTCCGCGATCTGCGTTTCATGGACGAGACCATCTATCTGCGTTCGGGGTCGCTCAACATTTTCAACGGCATGGTCGGCCTCACCTTCTCCTGCGACGGCTCGCACTACATGCCCTGGGAGGAGTTTCTCGACAAGAGCCTGTCCTTCTGGCTCGGAACGGGCGAGGCCTGCGCCGCCGTGAAGCCGCCATCTTGAGATGGGGCTTGGCGACAACAACCGGTATCTCCAGCGCGCGATTTGTCGCGCTGAAGCCAGCACTAGAATCCGACGCTAGACGATCTCAATGAGGACGATCATATGAAGCGGCTTTCGGTACTTGCAGTGAGTCTGTTCATGGTCAGCGGGTCAGTGGTGGCGGCCATGTACAAATGCGACGATCCGGCAACGGGAAAGCCGACCTATTCGCAGACCCCATGCGCCCCGGACGCTCAGGTCATGGAGCTCAATATCCATCGTCCGACCCCTGAGCAGATTCGGCAGCACGAGGCGCAGGTCGAGTCTGAGCGCAAGTTCATCGAGGAGAGCCGCGCGCGCCGTAAGGCATCGCAGGGGCAGCCGAAGTCGTCGACCGCAGCCGAGCCGTCGCGCAATATCCCGCCGTTGCCACAGTCTGGTAAGCCGGCTGATTCATGATGTCCAGCCGCCAGCCGCCAGCCGCCAGCCGCCAGCCGCCAGCCGCCAGCCGCCAGCGATATCATCTAGCTGGTAGCTGGTAGCTGGTAGCTGGTCGCTACAGCAGCATCCCCACGACCGCGCCCGTCATCAGGGTGGCCAGGGTTCCCGCGACGATGGATTTCATGCCCATGGAGACGATCTCTCCGCGTCGTTCCGGGGCCATGGCGCCCAGGCCGCCGATCATGATTCCCAAGCTGCCCAGGTTGGCGAAGCCGCATAGGGCGTAGGTCATGATGAGTCGGCTGCGCTCGCTCAATGCGTCGGCGGGCAGCTTGGCCAGTTCCAGATAGGCGACCAGCTCGTTGATGACGGTCTTGATGCCCATGAGCGAGCCGGCGGTCGGTGCCTCGGACCAGGGGATGCCGATGAGCCACACGATGGGCGCCATGATCCAGCCGAGGATGCGCTGGGCCGAGAGTGGCTCTCCCGAGATCTCCGGCAGCCATCCGAGCAACTGGTTGATGAGGCTGACCAGCGCGACCATGACGATGAGCATGGCGATGATGTTGAGCCAGAGCGGGATGGCGTCGAGCGTGCCTCGGGTGATGGCGTCCATGCTGCTGTGGTCCTGATTGGGGATGTCCTGCGGGATGTCCTCGATGTCCGTGCGCTGTTCCGGGACCATGACGCCGGCGATCATGAGCGCGGCCGGTGCGCTGATGATCGAGGCGATGAGGATGTGGCCCATGGCGTCCGGGATGGCGGTTGCGATGAGGCTGGCGTAGAGCATCATGACGGTTCCGGCGATGGTGGCCATGCCGCAGGTCATGAGTCCGAACAGGGCCGAGCGTGACATGCCGCTCAGGTAGGGGCGGATGAGCAGTGGCGCCTCGGTCATGCCGACGAAGACGTTGGCGGCGGCGCCCAGTCCGAGCGGGCCGCCGGTGCCCAGGGTTCGGCGCAGCAGCCAGGCGAATCCGCGTACCAGTTTCGGCATGACTCCCCAGTAGAAAAAGAGCGCCGAGAGTGCGCTGATCACCAGAATCAGCGGTAGCGCCTGAAAGGCGAGAACGAAGCTGTTCTGTGGAAGTTCGGTCGTGAATGGCGCCGAACCGCCGCCCAGATAGCCGAAGACCAGTTGGGTGCCCGCCTGCGTGGCCTGCTGCACGGCGAGGACGATCTGGTTGAGTGCCAGGAACAGGTCCTTGGCGTAGGGCAGTTTGAAAAAGAGCAGGGCGAAACCGAACTGTAGCGCCAGTCCCGCGAGGATCAGGCGTGGGCTGACACGGCGCCGATCCTCGCTGAACGTCCAGGCGAACAGGGTCAATAGCGCGAGGCCGAGCATCGGCTGTAGGAAGCTCGTCATGGGGTGCGAGTCTCGTCGAGGGCGCCCTGATGGGCTGGGCTTCAGTGTTGCGAGGCGGGTGTCTCGTGACGCGTGTGCTCGGCGAAGATCTGGCGCGTATCGACCGAATCGAAGCGGTATTCGCGGTTGCAGAATTCGCAGATGACTTGGATGAAGCCTTGCTCGGCCAGAATGGAATCCACCTCGTTTTCGCCGAGCAGCTTCACCGTATTCTCGATCCGGGTGCGCGAGCAGCCACAGCGGAACGCCATGGGGTCTGGCTCGAACAGACGGACCGACTCTTCGTGGAAGAGGCGGTGTAGCAACTGGTCGCTCGGCAGTTCGACGAGTTCTTCCGGCGTGACGGTGGCGGCGAGCATGCAGATGCGCTCCCAGTCCTCGTCGATCGTTTCCGATCCGGGCATGCGCTGCAACAAGAGTCCGGCCGCGCGGTCGGCGGAGGAGGCGAGCCACAGGCGCGTGGGCAGTTGCTCGGATTGTCCGAAATAGCGTTCGATCGCCTCTGAGAGCTGTTGCCCTTCCAGCGGGACGACGCCCTGATAGGGTTCACCGGTCTCGTGCTCTACGGTCAGCACCAGTCTTCCCTCGCCGAAGCGGGCGTCGAGACGCTGTTCCGCCGGAACCTCTCCGCTCCAGCGGGCCAGTCCTCGGACGGTGTGCTCATGCGTCGCTTGAGCGACCAGTGTGCGGATTGGACCGGAGCCCTGGGCCTGGAGGATGAGCGAGCCGTTGAATTTGATGGTCGCGCTCAGAAGTGCGACGGCCGCGAGCGCTTCGCCAAGCGGGTTGCGCACGGTTTCGGGGTATTCGTGCGCGGAGAGTACAGCCTGCCAGCTGGCGTCCAGATGGACGAGGTTGCCGCGGATACCCGCATGCTCGAAGAGAAAACGCGAGAGAGTGTCGGAATCGGTCATTGATAGCGTCGTTGAAGTTGGTATGCGCTTTTGACGTGAGTCTGATTCAGCGCGATCGTGATAAAGATGGGGTCAATCGAGCGTTGCGAGGAAGGCGTCCACGGCTGGCTGCAGTGGACGCTCGCCGGCCAGTACGGCCGGCTCGAAATCGCGTCGCCAGAGCGGCATCAGGAGGCGTGCGCGGCGCCACTCCTCGTAGAGAATGCGCACCAGTGGTCCGCCCTGGTCGATGAATCCCGAGTCATGAAAGTTGCGGTCCGCATGCGCGCGATCGTAGTCGAATCGGATGATCTCCCAGTGCCAGCGCCCATGATGCCATTCCAGTTGCGCGTAGCTGCCGCGCGGATCGCCGTCGAAGGGCGAGCCGGCGGATCCGACGTTGAGGACGGGAACGCCGTCGAGTATGCGCTGGAGCGGGCGATGGGTGTGCGCCGTCACGAAGAGTGCGATGTCCTCGGGCAAGGCATCCACCAATTCTGTGTCGGGGATGCTTGCCGTGATGCCCTGACGGTTGCTGCTCATGGTGCCGTGCGTGACGTGAACCCAGCTCGCCTCACTCTCGCCGGGGAAGCACAGATGGTCCGGCCAGTCGCTCAGCGCATCCAGACGCGGCTGGACCTGGGCGAGGGTCCAGTCGGCGAAGCGGCGCAGCTCCTCTTCGAGCGCGTCCTTCGGTGCCTCGCGGGCGCAGCGCATGATCCAGGTTTCGTGGTTGCCATTCACCGGGAGCCATCCGGATTCCCGGCGTAGCCGGTCGAAGAGTTCCAGGCACGCGAGGCTGCTGGGGCCTCGGTTGATGAGGTCGCCGTCCATGACGACCAGATCCGGATGCCAGGCGTCGATGGCCTCGACGACCGTTTGCATGGCCGGCAGATTGCCTTGGACGTCGGAAAAGATGGCGACCTTCATCTGTGTCGGCTCGTTTCGGTTGAGGTTGTTACGCGGACACGATACTCAAAGCCGCCCGCGAGGAAAACCGCTCAGGACGCGAGCGGAGCGGCTGAGTCGAGATCCCCGATGTGCGCGCGGATGGAGTCGATTTTACCCGTCAGTCGCCCCAAAGGCCCTTGGCGGATATCGAACTTTGAGACCACGTAGATCCGCTCGCAGCCGAATTCGCCGAGTAGGAGTTGGGCGCGGTTGATGATATCGAGTGCCTCAGGGAGGGTTTCGGTCTCGATTTGGGTGCCCATGGGTGAGACTCGATACGCGTGTCCGCTGTCGCGGATCATGCCGATGATGGGCGCGACGAAACGACTGACACTGACTCCTTGGTCCATTGGGAAGATGGTGAGATCGAGGATGACGGACATGCGGGTTGCCTTCTTGAGTTTAGTTCGCCGTGTGCTCGGAAGAGACTGGGATTGCCGCTTTCGGGTCCAGGGCCGTAGACTGGGAGCCCGACAATTGCCATTCGAGACCCGGCGCGAGCCTAGGATCCAAATCGAACACGATGACTCCCGAACACGATACCTCCGAGCCGGACTGGGACACCCCCTTATCGCTGACCATTACGCCAGCCTTGCTGATCCATGCGCTGATGGGTACGGCGAGCGCGGTCCACACGGGTTGGAGCAGTTGTGTCGATGATACCTTGATGCTGTCCAATCTGGTGTCCATGGATGATGCCGCCGGAACCTACGTTCGCCTGGTCGAGCAGGAGTTCGTCGAGGAAGATCAGCCTGAGACCCTATGGCACGACTGGACGTTGGAGGTTCGTATCGGCGCCGTCCTCACGACCGGCCACTGGCAGTTCCAGTCGACGGCCCATCCCTCCGAATGGGAATGGAATGCCCGTGAGGCGACGCGTGCCTTCGAGCGTGCCTGCGTCTTGATCGGTCGGCGTGTTCGTCCGACGGTAGCCGTCGAGGAGCCGGTGCCGATGGACCCCATTCCGCGTGCCAGCCGGCATTGATCTCTATGGCGGCCTCGTTCACGCGTTTTCGTAGCTTAGCCCCGGTCCGTCCATCTGGCGAACCATCGCGGCAGGAAGCTGCTCCTACCGGAGAATCCCATGAAGGTCACCGTCGATTTCGATATTACCCCGGAAGAGGTGCGCAAGCTCTTTGGCTTGCCTGATGTCGAGGCGTTTCAACGTCAGCTGATGGACGATATCCGCGAGCGCATGGCGGCGGGCGCCGAGGGGTACGATCCTCTCAAGCTTTTCCAGCCCTATCTCGCAGGAACCATGGCCTCCTGGGACATGTTTCAGAAGATGCTCGGCAATGTCACCACTATGGCGGCCTCCGGCTCCGCAAGCGCGGATGGAGATCGCGGAAAGAAATGAGCCTTTGCCGGGATCCTGATGATCCAGGCTGGGTGCGTGGGGACATTCGATGCCTTGGCGTCGATCTTGTCCCCCTGGAGCGCGATCGGACTCTCGGGTCGCTCCCGGTGACGCTTCCGGTCGTTCGTCGATGACCCTTTCGCTGCAGACGGCCGATGTCCCAGGGTAAGCGATTAGAACAGCAATGGAATCATCGTATCTACGGACAGGATTTTGCGATCGAGCTGGTTCAGCAGCTGGTGATTCCCACCTTCGTGCTCGACGCAGGCTGCCGGGTCATCGTCTGGAACCGGGCCTGCGAGTGTCTCACGGGGATGGCGGCGATCGAGGTCATCGGGACCCGGGAGCATTGGCGGGCCTTCTATGAAGAGCCGCGTCCCTGCCTGGCCGATCTGGTCGTTCAGGATCGGGGAGGGGAGTTGCCCTGCTTCTATTCGAAGCATGATGTACGATCCGAATCGGCGTTCGACCTGCATGCGGAGAACTGGTGTCGCATGCCCCTTTTGGGGACCGAGCGCTATCTGGCACTGGACGCCAGCCCGATCCAAGACCCAGACGGTCGCCTGATCGGTGTCGTCGAGACGCTGCGCGACATGACGGATCGCAAGCGGACCGAATCGAAGCTCCAGCTGATAGCAAGCGTCTTCGACCACTCTCAGGAAGGCATCCTGATCACGGATCCCGAGGCTCGGATCCTGGATGTCAACGCGGCATTCACCCAGGTGACCGGCTATTCGCGCGATGAGGTGCTCGGTCAGACACCGGCGTTGCTCAAGTCGGGTCTCCAGGAAGCAGCCTTCTACAAAGAGATGTGGCGCTGGCTCGGAGAAACGGGTCAGTGGCAGGGCGAGATCTGGAATCGGAAGAAATCGGGCGAGGTTTATCCCGAGATCCTGCACATCAATGCGGTGACCGGAAGCGACGGGGCTGTCACCCATTACATCGGGATGTTCACCGACATCACCGACCTCAAGAGCACCCAGCAGCGTCTCGTCAGCCTCGCCTATTACGATGCCCTGACCGACCTGCCCAACCGTGTCCTCCTGGCCCAGCGTCTGCATCAGGCGATGTCGCGGGCTAAGAGTCATGAACGGCTGGTGGCCATCTGCTTCCTCGATCTCGACGACTTCAAGGTCATCAACGATCGCCATGGGCACGAGATCGGGAACCGTTTCCTGGTCGAGACGGCCAATCGTCTGCTCGCTTCGCTGCGAAATAGCGATACGGTGGCGAGACTGGGCGGGGACGAGTTCGTGCTCTTGGTCACCGATCTGGTCAGCGCCGAGCAACTCGAAGGGATCCTGGCCAAGGTCTTCGAGGTGGTGGCGGCCCCGTTTCGTATCGGCGACATCGACATCGGTGTGTCGGCCAGTATTGGCGTGACCCTCTACCCGCTGGACGACAGCGATCCCGATACCCTGCTGCGGCACGCCGATCACTCCATGTATCAGGCCAAGCAGCTGGGACGCAATCGCTACCATCTCTACGACCTGGATGCCGCCAAGGATCTACAGACGCGTCACCGCGAGTTGGAGCGTATCCGCCAGGCATTGCAGCACGGCGAGTTCCGCGTCTATTACCAACCCAAGGTGAATATGCGCAGCGGTCAAGTCGTCGGGCTGGAGGCGCTGATTCGCTGGCAGCACCCGCAACGGGGTCTGCTCGGTCCCTTGACTTTTCTTCCCCAGATCGAGCAGTCCCCGCTGATCATCGATGTCGGCGAATGGGTGCTGCACGAGGTCTTGGCCCAAATGGGGCAATGGTTGCAGGAGGGGTATCGTCTGTCGGTCAGCGTCAACATCGCGGCGCGCCATTTCCAGCATATCGATTTCGTGTTGCGACTGGAGGCGATACTCTCCGAGCATCCCGATGTGTCTCCGCATCTGTTGGAGCTCGAGATCCTGGAGAGCGCGGCGCTGGATGATGTGGTCTTGATGCGCGAGGTGATGGCGGCCTGTCAGGGAATTGGAGTCTCCTTCGCCCTGGACGATTTCGGGACCGGCTATTCATCGCTTGCCTATCTCAAGCAGCTGCCTGCTGAAACCATCAAGATCGACAAATCGTTCGTGCATGACATGCTGGATGATCAGGAAGATCTGGCTATCATCGAGGGCGTGATCGGACTCGCCGGCGTCTTCCGCAAACAGGTGATCGCAGAGGGCGTGGAGACGCCCGAGCATGGTCTGCTGCTGATGCGTTACGGCTGCGACTACGCCCAGGGGTACGGCATCGGTCGTCCGATGCCGGCCGAGTCGATCTCACCCTGGATCTCCGAATTCCGGCCGGATTGGAAGTGGCCGCTGTGGGCCGGCGATTGCTGGGACTGGGCCGACATGCCGTTGTTGCTGGCCGCCCATGACTACGAGAAATGGATCGGTCAATTGCAGGCGTGCGTGACTGGTGCGAGACGGGGCGATCCGCTATTTGAACTCTTGGATCTGCCCGACTGTCGTTTGAGTCGATGGTATGCCGGCGGTAGTCGGGAACGGTACGGTGACTTGCCCGAGTATGGCGATCTGGAGGCGATTCACGCCCGCATCCATCATCTCGGTTCCCAGTTCATCGCGATGCATCGGAGCGGGCGCCAGGTTGTCGCCGCCAGGCTTTGGGAAGAGTTGAGCGAGGCCAAGGCGCCCTTCATCCAGAGGCTCGTCGAGTTGCAACGGCGCGTGGCGCGTGTGCGGGCGTCCTGATGTCGATTTGCGCTCCTGTGGGGCGTCTTGTCGCGTTGCCATCCTCGGATCGAGTTTCAGCACCTTGGGGAGAGCCGCATCCATGAAGGTATCGAGTTGTCTGCTGCTGGTCGGGCTCTTGCCTGTCCTCTCCTTGGCGCTGGCGCAGGATTGCGTCGAGGATGGCGTACCGATTCCGGCGGCTCACTTCATCCAGGTTCAGAATGGCACGATCATCGATCGCTCGACCAATCTGATGTGGAAACAGTGCAGCGAGGGTGCAACCGGCGTCGGATGCGCTACCGGGCAGCCGGAGCGGCTCAAATGGAAGGCGGCGATGGCGCGGGCGAGGGACTCCCGCTTCGCGGGCTATGCCGACTGGCGTCTTCCGAATCGGCGAGAGATCAAGACCCTGATGCAGAACCGCTGCTATGGGTTGCGCATCGACGGCGTCATTTTCCCCAATACACCGGCCGCCCGCTTCTGGACCTCGACGCCGGCCGCCTACTATCCCGGCAGCGCCTGGACGTTCGATTTCGGTGACGCCACCATCAGCTACGGGACCAGGAGCGATGCAGCTTATGCGCGGCTGGTCCGGGATAGCGAGTCCTGCTCTCCGGTGATTCCCGGTACCTGTCTTCCGCATGAGGACCGGATGTACGAGCCGCACGGCTCGGTCGAGGAATTGGATCCCAGCAAAGAGATCCCCTAGGATCCGTAAGGACCCTGGGGCGATGTCAGTCGAGCGGCTCGTTCTCGGAAATTCGCTCGTCGATCAGATACGGCGATTCGAGTCGGGTTCCATCGAGATAGGGCACCCCGTCCGCACCCAAGCGCAACCGTCCCTGAGCGAACCAGTCTGCAGCCATGGGATAGATGATGTGCTCGTGTGCCAGAACCCGCGCGGCCAGCGTTTCGGCGTTGTCGCCAGGCAGCACCGACACCTTGGCCTGGGTGACGAGCGGTCCGCCATCGAGTTCTGCCGTCACGAAATGCACGCTGGCGCCATGCTCGGATTCTCCCGCATCCAGTGCTCGCTGATGCGTGTGCAGGCCACGGAATTTTGGAAGCAGCGAGGGGTGGATGTTGAGCATTCGGCCCTGGTAGTGGGCGACGAATTCCGGGGTGAGAATGCGCATGAATCCAGCCAGGATGACCAGGCCGGGCGCGTAACCGTCGATCAGCTGGCGCAGATCGGCATCGTAGCTCGCGCGGTCGGAATAGCCGGAATGACTCAGCACCTCGGCTGGGATGGCATGCCGACGCGCCCGCTCCAGCCCGAAGGCATCGGCTCGATTGCTGATGACCGCTACGATCCGAAAAGGCGCCCCCCGGTGCTGGGCGTCGATCATCGCCTGCAGGTTGCTTCCGCTGCCCGAGATGAGCACGACGACCGCGAGCGGTCCCTGATCAGGCATCGGACGAGCCGCCCTGATAGACGACCTCGGGCGCACCCTCGGTCTCCTCGATCCGTCCGATCGTCCAGGCATCTTCGCCTGCCGCGCGTAGCCGTTCGAGCGTCGGCTCCGCGTCCTCGGCGGCGACACAGACCACCATGCCTACGCCGCAGTTGAAGGTGCGGAGCATCTCGGCGTCGGTGATGCCGCCCGCGTCTTGCAGCCAATCGAAGACGGCCGGACGGCGCCAGGAATCGAGATCGATGCGGGCGCGGGTTCCTCCAGCCAGCACGCGGGGCAGATTCTCGGTGAGGCCTCCACCGGTGATGTGGGCAAGCGCGCGCACTCGGATCGCGCGGGTCAGAGGCAGCAATGAGCGCACGTAGATGCGCGTGGGCGCGAGTAGCCGATCGGCGAGCGATGCGCCGTCCAGGTCGATGCCCAGATCCGTGCCGCTGACCTCGATGACCTTGCGGATCAGCGAATAGCCGTTCGAGTGTGGCCCGGAGGAGGCCAGTCCGATTAGGACATCGCCGACCCGGACGCGGTCGGGCTGGATGAGCTCGGATTTTTCGGCGATTCCGACGCAGAAGCCGGCCAGATCGTAGTCGCCCTCGCTGTACATTCCGGGCATCTCTGCGGTTTCGCCGCCAGTGAGGGCGCAGCCGGCCAGTTCGCAGCCCTTGGCGATCCCGGAGACGACGGAGCTGGCGACCTCGACATCGAGGTGCGCCGTCGCGTAGTAATCGAGGAAGAACAGGGGTTCGGCGCCGCTGACCAGGATGTCGTTCACGCACATCGCGACCAGGTCGATGCCGATGGTGTCATGGCGGTCGAGTTCGATCGCGAGCCGCAGTTTCGTGCCGACGCCATCGGTTCCAGAGACCAGGACCGGCTGACGGTAACGATCCAGCGGGATCTCGAAGAGCGCGCCGAAACCGCCCAGTCCGGTGAGCACACCCGGCCGCATGGTCGCTGCGGCCAACGGTTTGATGCGCTCGACGAGTTCGTTACCGGCGTCGATATCGACGCCGGCATCACGGTAGTTGAGAGAGGCGGTTGTTGGCTGTTGCGAATCCTGCGGCACGCGAGGGCTCCGGTATTGGGTGGATATGGGCGGTACGATCTGTCGAGTCGATCGGGGCGCCGGTTCGGTTCAATAGATCAATTGTATAACGAGCCTTGGACAGCCGGCATGGGTCAGGCTAGCATCTGGTGATTAGAAAGCAGTCAAGCGCCAGAGATACTGTCGTGCAGCTCAGGGATATTCCAAATATAATCAGCGTGTTGAGACTGATCGCCGTGATTCCGGTGGTCTATCTGCTGTTGGTGAACGCGTTCGGCTGGGCGTTGCTTCTGTTCATCGTGGCCGGCGTATCCGATGGGCTCGACGGTTTTCTCGCCAAGCACTATGGCTGGCAGAGCCGTTTGGGCGGCATGCTGGATCCGCTCGCGGACAAGACGCTGCTCGTCTGCTGTTTTCTGGTCCTGGGCGCGCTTGGTCTCATTCCGCTGTGGCTGGTGTTGGCCGTCATCTTCCGTGATCTGATGATCGTCGGCGGTGCCGTGCTCTATAACTACCGGGTGGCCGAGGTCGAGGCGGCACCCATCCCCGTCAGCAAACTCAACACGCTCCTGCAGATCCTGTTGCTGGTCGCCGTCATCACCGATGCAGGGATCCGCCCGCTGCCGGATTGGCTGCTCGCAGGCCTCATCTGGGGCTGTCTGGTCACCGTCGTCGTCAGCGGGGCGCAATACGTCTGGATCTGGGGGCGCAAGGCGATCGCTCAGGGTTGGAAGGACGACTAGAGAACGCCGGTTCGGCTTCGGCCGAGCCTGTTCGTTCTGTCGGCCGCAATCAGGGATCGCCGGTCCAAACCGCCCTGAAGCGCTTACCCGCCTGCTTCCGTGCCGTCCTCCATGGCGCGGCGCACGAGCGGGATGGTCGGCTGGCGCTGCTCGCGTAGGCTGAAGCTGTCGAGGCGCGCGATCAGCGTCACGAGCGAGGCTGGATCTCGCGCATTGTTGTTCATGATGAAGCGCACCACGTCGGGGCTCAGACGCATCCCGCAATGCTCGGCGGATCGGATCAGCAATTCCTCGCACTGACGGTCGTTCAGTGGGGCGAGACAGTATCTCGGCCCCCATTGGAGCCGTGAACTCAGGTCCGCCAGTTCGAGGGAGAGGGTGTCCGGTGCCGTGCGCGCGGCCATCAGCAGTCGATGTCCCTGGGCGCGGATCTGGTTGAAAAAGTCGAGTAGCGAGCGTTCCCAGTCCGCGTTCCCGGAGATGGCCTCAATGTCGTCGATGGCGACCAGATCGGAGTGCTCCAGGTTTTCCAGAATTCCAGGACCCAATCCCTCCGTCCCCAACGGAACGAAATTGGCCTTGAGACCGCGTTGCGCGGCATCGAGGCAGGCCGCCTGCAGCAGATGGGTCTTGCCGGTTCCCTGATTGCCGAAGAGGAACAGGAAGGGTTCGCCCGTTCCGGCCGCCATGGCGGCGATAGTATCCACCGCCTCGGCGTTCGGGCCTGGAAGGTACTCGGCGAGTGTCGGCTCGCGTCTGAGTTCGATCGGCAGGTGCAGTTGTTGGTTGGAGGTGTTCACGCCGATGGCGACCGCTTGAGCGAGCTGTGTTGCGTTGGACATTCAGTCGTGGTTCCGTGCGAGCTTGATCGCCGTTTCGGCGAGGCGTTTGCCGAGCCCGTGGCAAAGCCGTTTTTCTTCGTCCGAGACAGGCAGGTTGCTCTCGGTTCCGGCGAGGTGGGAGGGGCCGTAGGGGGTGCCTCCAGTGCGGGTGCGCAGTAGATCGGTTTCACTGTAGGGGAGCCCGGTAATCAACATGCCGTGGTGCAGCAGCGGGAGCATCATGCTGAGCAAGGTTGTTTCCTGACCGCCATGCAGGCTCGACGTGGAGGTGAATACCCCGGCCGGTTTGCCCGCGAGCGCCCCGCTCAGCCAGAGTCCGCTGGTTCCGTCCAGGAAATATTTGACCGGCGCCGCCATATTGCCGAAGCGCGTGGGGCTGCCGAGCGCAAGACCGGTACAGTCGCGCAGGTCGTCGAGGGTGGCGTAGGGGGCTCCAGTGTCCGGAATGCTCTCGGCCGTTGCCTCGCAGACGGTCGAGACCGGCGGTAGCGTGCGCACACGGGCCGCGAGACCGCCGGATTCGACTCCGCGTGCGACCTGTCTGGCCATCTCGGCGGTCGCGCCATAGCGACTGTAGTAGAGGACGAGGATGTAGCTCACTGTGTTGTCCGGCTCTGTTCTATCGGTCATCGGGTTTGGACGCGCGCTCCAGCTGGAATCGAGGTTGCGAAATCCAACCGACAGTCTATCAGTGCGCGCGTGATTCGTATCCCCCGAATCTGGTGCTCAAGGGTTGGGCGCGAATGCGTTGATCGACCTGACGGAAGCGGCGAGAATCGTGCTAGCGCCGCAATTGTGGCGTTTGTTCGGACAAACGACGATAAAAACGATGGAGGATGAACCAATGATCGGTCGACTCGAATTCGAGATTTTACGCTGGGTTGCGGCGATCGCCGTGGCGTTGGTCCTGGTCGCTGGAGCCTCGGCGGCGACCCGGGATCCAGGTCAGCATTTCTTCGACACTACCTTCGGCAATCTGCCGGAGGAGTTGACCACGGCGAAGGCGGAGGGCAAGCAGGGAATCCTGATCATGTTCGAGATGGATGAATGTCCCTTCTGCCATCGGATGAAAAACACCGTGCTGAACCAGTCCGAGGTTCAGGATTATTTCAAGGAGCATTTTCTCATCTTTCCCCTGGACGTCGAGGGCGATGTCGAGGTGACCGACTTCAACGGTTCGTCGATGCCGGAGAAAGATCTGGCGCTCAAATCCTATCGCGTTCGAGCGACCCCGGTTTTCGCATTCTTCGATCTCGACGGTAAGCTCATCACCAAATATATCGGAGCGACGCGAGATCCCGCCGAGTTCATGCTGTTAGGCCAGTATGTCGTCGAGGGACACTACAAGGAGATGAGCTTCCAGCAGTACAAGCGCGCGCATCAATAGATGCACGTGGAAAGCTGACGCGGCTCGTCGCTGCAGGGTGTCGAGCCGTGCGGCGTGGGATACTGGATGGCGAGGACTGAACGATGGATGAGCAATCGAGTGAACAGAAGGTCTGCTATCGCTGCGTCGTTGGCGGGCGGGTGCAGGGCGTCTTCTTTCGCGGCGCCACGCGAGAGCAGGCGATGCGTCTCGGCGTGACCGGGTATGCGCGCAATCTGCCCGATGGACGGGTCGAGGTCATGGTGTGCGGCGATGCGGCTGCCGTGTCCCATTTGCGAGATTGGCTGCGAATCGGGTCGGCGCATGCCGACGTGACCGGGGTGGCATGCGAGCCGCTGGATTATCAGCCGCACGCCAGTTTTCTGATCGATTAATAGCCCTGTGCCTGATAGATCGGCCGTTCCTCGTAATGGTCCAGCCTCAGAACCTCTGTCTCAAGCTGCCCATCCGCATGGAGGGAGAGCGTGCGATAGCCCGGTGGTCTTGTGTCGAGTGCGAAGGTTTGGTTTCGTGGCAGGAACTGGATGCAGGTCGAGGGCGTCCCCAAGAGCTGGTAGCCCTTGCGGTGGCTGGAGAACTCCTGGTGGATATGACCGAAGATGACGCCCTTGACCTGCGGACTGCGGTCGCAGGTCGCAATCAGTGACTCGCCGTTGTCGATACCGATACGATCCATCCACTCGCTCTGGACCGGGATCGGGTGGTGGTGCATGAACAGCAGGGTTGGTGCCTGATCGTCGGCCAGAAGATCCTCCAGTTGTGCGATCTGCTCAGATTTCAGGTGACCTCCGTCGCTGTCGCAGCGGCTGGAGTTGAGGAAGACCAAATTCCAGCCCTCCAGGCGGCGCAGCGCGAAGGGGCCGACCGCCGCTGCTCCGAGATGCTCGTCCATCAGTCGCTGCTGGTCGTGGTTGCCCGGTGTGCAGAAATAGGGTAGGCCGGTGCTGTTCAGGGTGTCGTGTAGATAACGGTAGCCGGCGGTCGATTCGTCGTGAACCAGGTCTCCGGTGACCACTAGCGCCTGCGCGCCCGATGAACGTTCGAGCGCCATCTCCAAGACCGATTCGAAGCTCGTCCGGGTCGTGATGCCGAGCAGGCGGCCTTGCGGGGCGGCGAATAGATGCGGGTCGGTGAGCTGAATGAGTTTCAAGGGATCTGTCGTGTGGTTACGTTTCCCGAAGTCCTGATGCAGCCAGAGTGGATGGGTCAGGTAAGGAGGCGATGAGGGCGTGTTTGCCGACATGTGATATCCAGTGTTTTTTGTCCGAACCGGCGATTTCAAGGGAAATCTGCGACTGCATGCAGTTTTACCAGCCGTCGTCCTCTTCAGTCGGGAACCTGTTCACGCACGTTGCAACAGCGGGCGGAACGTGCGTGTCGTTTGCGAACCAGTTCACATGCTCCATGTTTTTCCTGCGCGTCTTGCAGGGGGGGCGAGGTTCATCATTCCATCCAATCCGCCACCCACCCAATCGTCGTTGATCACGAGGAGAACGCAATGGAACTCAAGGGCAGCAAGACCGAGCAGAGTTTGAGAGACGCCTTCGCGGGCGAATCTCAGGCGAACCGGCGTTATCTCTATTTCGCGGCCAAGGCGGACATTGAGGGGTATAGCGACGTCGCTGCGGTTTTCCGCTCGACTGCCGAAGGTGAAACGGGCCACGCTCACGGCCATCTGGAATATCTGGAGGCCATCGGCGATCCGACGACCGGCCTACCGATCGGCGCAACCGATGCGAACCTGAGGGCGTCTATCGCCGGAGAGACCCACGAGTACAGCGATATGTATCCTGGGATGGCCAAAACGGCGCGCGAGGAGGGGTTCGATGAGATCGCCGACTGGTTCGAGACGCTCGCCAAGGCGGAACGGTCTCATGCCAATCGATTTCAGAAGGCATTGGACAATCTGGACACCTGAGCATCCTTGTGGATCGGAACCGACGAAAAAGGGGCGCTAAGCGCCCCTTTTTCATTTCATCTCCCGTCGAAGAGACAGCGTCCATGAAACGCGAGCTGCGTTCCCTGGGCGTTGGTCTCAGATGCCGACGAGCAGTCGCTGACCGACCTGAATGTGGTTGTCGTTCGGTCGCATCTTGTTGAGCTTGCGCAGTTCCGCGACCGAAATGCCATTTTGGATCGCAACCCGGTAGAGGGTTTCCTGAGGCTTCACGGTGTGGTAGCGAACCTTTGCGGTCTTTTGCCGGCTCTTGGTGGCCGCGATTTTGGCCGTTTTGGCGACGGGCTTCCGCTCGACCTTGGCGACAGCCTTGCGCGAGACAGTGGATTGAGTCCGTTTAGGCTCGGCGCGCGCGATCATGGTCGGGACCGGAGGTGGAGGGGTGGCGACGCGCTTCTTCGAGCCATGCGGCAGCCAGACGGTGGTTCCGACCGGAATGTTTCGGGCCCCGTTGCGCAGCGCGTTGCGCCAGTGCATGTTGAGGTCGGCGAGAACGTGCGGCGACGTTCCGTAATGTCGGGCGATATGATCTGCAGGCATGCTCGATGCCAGGATCAGACGATCATGCGGCCAGGGGGATTCATAGCGCACCCCTTCCGAAAAATAACGCGTTGGGTGCGATGCCACCTCGCGGGCGGCGACGAATTCGGAATAGAAGTTGCGCGAGGCGAAACCGAAATATTGCCCCTTGTAGCTGCTCACGATGCGGCCGATATCGTTTCCGAACTGGGATTTTGCCTTGGCCATGCCGCCTTGGCCGTGATTGTAGGAGGTGATGGCGAGCGGCCAGCTGCCGAGCTTGTCGTAGGCCTGCGCGAGGTAACGCGCGGCACCGTCTGCGGCCAGGATGGGATCGTAGCGTTCGTCCACCGAGTCGTTCACGGTCATGTACAGACGGCCGGTGGAGGGCATGAACTGCCAGACTCCGCCCGCGCCGACGGAGGATTTCGCGTTGGTCTGAAAGGAGGATTCCACGTGTGGTAGATAGGCCAGATCCTCCGGTACGCCGTGACTGCGCATGATTTCGCGGAAGATGGAGTCGTAGCGCCCGCTGATCTCCAGGCCGCGCTTGAAGCGTTCGCGTAGACCGCGCTGAGAGCGAATGCGATCCGAGGCTCCATAGATATTGCTGAGTCCGCCGGATTGCTCGAATTTGGCGACCAGTTCCTTATCCTCCGAGGTCGGTTTCTGACCGGAGCGCAACCGTTGTTCGAGGGACCTGACGCGGTCTGTGTAATAGCGGGTTCGGGTCTCCAGCCAGGCCTTTTGGGTGGCGCTGTATCCGGCCTGAGCCGGACCGGGAAGTCTGACGACCTCGTACACGACGCCTAGATGGTCGCTGTCGTGAATGGCGACGTCGGAGCGGCTCCAGATGCCATAGACGTGACGCCAAAAATCCACGTTGTCCTGAATCTCGTCCGGCACGGGGAAGGTGTCCGCGTTGCCGTAATCGATGTGGGTGTGGGTGAGTTGACGCTCTCCGCCAGTCCCAGCGCATCCGGCCAGAAATAACATGGCGAGCAGGGCGAGCATTCCCGCTGATGTGCGAAGGTGGGTGAGGTCAGGTCGCATTGTTTGAAAATCCCCCTGGAAAATCGAGGCCCTATGCGTAGTCTCTCGTGTATAGGATGAAGTGTGGACTAGGGGCTGAGGTCTTTCAATGGGCAAATTCCCTATGCCCGGATCGCCCCGATAGACGGGCATTCAATCGCCCAGGGGATGGATTCCCGCTGCCTCCAGGAGAGGGATGAGCCGAATGAGCGGGAGCCCGATGAGCGCGTTCGGGTCCTCGCCCTCCAGTCGCTCGAACAAGGCGATGCCGAGTCCCTCTGACTTGAAACTCCCTGCGCAATCGTAGGGCTGCTCGCGGTCGAGATAGCCTTCGATCCGCGTGCGAGAGAGTGCGCGGAAATGGACATGAAAGGGTTCCACCAGGGTTTGCGCTTGGCCTGTTCGGGCGTCAAGTAGACAGAGACCCGTCTGGAAGACGACGCAACGCCCCGATGCCCGCTCCAGCTGTGCGATGGCCCTGATGCGATCTCCCGGCTTGCCGAGAATCTCTCCGTCGATACAGGCAACCTGATCGGATCCGATGATCAGCGCGTCCGGGTGGCGTTCGGCAACGGCACGCGCCTTGGCTTCGGCCAGCCGCAGAACCAGCACCTGAGGCGGTTCGTTCGGCCGTCGGCTTTCGTCGATTCGGGGTGAGTCCGTCAGGAAGTCCAGCCCGAGCTTTTCGAGCAAGGCGCGACGGTAGGGCGAGGTGGATGCGAGGACGAGCGGGAGGGGAGATGACAAACGGGTCGGCTCCTGGGGGCTGGTTTATCAATAAATCGCCCCTCCCTTTGCGAAGGGGCGTCTCGGTTCGGTGTGCGAAAGTGCGATAGGGGGCGATTTCAGCCTGGTCTGGCCTCCAGAACGACGACGCTGAAGGCACCGAGCTGAAAGCGGTCGTCTTCTATCAGGCTTTGGTCTGTGGGTTCCACTGCGGGTCTTTCGGATGAGGTGTCGAGTGCGAGTCCCCAGCGCAGCCCGGCGATCGGCGGTAAGGCGAATGCGATGGGCTCGGATCCCATGTTCAGCATCACATGGAGTGGCTGCTCGTCGTCGACGGATCCTTCCAGTGTGAAGGCCAGTTGACGGCTTTCGGCATGCGTCCAGTTCGGTTGTTCGAGATCCACGCCGTGCCAGATGATGTCCGGCCGGGTGTGGCCGTAATCCGGTTTGCCCCTGAGAAAGCGGTCGCGCGTCAGTGTGGGATGGCGCCGACGCAGGGCGATCATGGAGCGAACGAACTCGAGCATTTCGCTATTCGTATCGACCAGGCCCCAATCCGACCAGGATAGCTCGTTGTTTTGGCAGTAGGTATTGTTGTTTCCGAACTTGGAGCGAAAGACCTCGTCGCCCGAAAGCAGCATGGGCACGCCTTGGCTCAGCATCAGTATGCTGATGAAATTGCGCGCTTGGCGACGGCGTAACGTTTGGATCTCGGGATCGTCGGTGGGGCCTTCGATACCGCAGTTCCAGCTCAGATTGTGATCGTGCCCGTCGCGATTGTCCTCGCCGTTGGCCTCATTGTGCTTGGCGTTGTAGCTGACCAGATCGCAGAGTGTGAAACCGTCGTGACAGGTGACGAAGTTGATCGAATTCATGGGTAGGCGTCCGCGCCCCTCGTACATATCGCTCGACCCGGACATGCGCGTGGCGACCTCGGGCACCATGCCGGCATCCCCACGCACGAAACTGCGGATGACGTCGCGATAGCGACCGTTCCATTCTGCCCAGCGATAGCCCGGGAAGTCCCCAACCTGATAGAGACCGGCCGCGTCCCATGCCTCGGCGATGATGTGGGCGCGGTTCAGGGAAGGCGAGAGCTCGATCGCCCAGAGCACCGGCGCATGGTGCTGCGGATTGCCGTCCTCGCCCCGGGCGAGCGCGCTCGCGAGGTCGAAGCGGAAGCCGTCCACATGCATATGGCGCACCCAATAGAGCAGTGCGTCGATCAGAAACCGTGTCACGATGGGGTGGTTGCAGTTCATGGTGTTGCCGCAACCGGTGTAATCGCGGTAGCGGCTGGGATCTTCGAAATCGAGGTGATAGAAGATCTCGTTGCCGAACGCCTTGAAGCTGATGACGGGGCCGTTCTCGCCGCCCTCGGCCGTGTGGTTGAAGACGACGTCGAGGATGACGCCGATCCCGGCGCGGTGGAACGCCTTGACCATGTCGCGGAATTCGTCGCGCGCGTTGATGGCGGTCACCGCGAAACCGGGGTGCGGGGCGAAAAAGCTGTGAGTGCTGTAGCCCCAGTAGTTCTCCATCCCCATCTTGGCGGTCTGCGGTGGGACGTCTTGGGGATCGAAGGCCATGACCGGCATCAGTTCCACATGGGTGATGCCAAGATCCTTCAGATAGGGAATCTTCTCGGTGACGCCTTCGAAGGTCCCTGGATGGACGACGCCGGAGGAGGGATGGCGGGTGAAGCCGCCGACATGCATCTCGTAGATGATGGCGTTGTTCAGCGACACGTAGAGCGGGCGGTCTTCCTCCCAGTCATAGTCGTCGCGGATCACCTGGGCGCGCATCGCCTTGGCGACATTGTTGCCTGGGCGGGATGCGGTCGCGCGGTCCCAGAGACGGTCGCTGATCGTCGTGGCCCAGGGGTCGAGGAGCGCCTTCTCCGGGTCGAGACGAGAGCCGGTCTCGCTGGTGTCGCCCGGTCCCGTGGCGCGCCAGTTGTAGTAGGTGCCGTCGGGCAGATTCTCGACGAAGATGTGCCAGAAAAAGAAGGTGCGGTTGAGGCGTGGGTTGAGGTGGAGGACTTCGTAGGGTTCCTTGCTGGTCTCGCGCTCGAACAGCAGCAGGGACATACGCTCCGCGTAACGCGAAAAGACGCAGAAATTCACGCCGTCATCCAAGACGGTTGCTCCGGCCGTATCCCAGTTGCCCGGTCTGACGCGATATCTAGGTGATCTCATTGGACGATCTCCAGCGGGTTCTCATCGACCTGACATCAGGGGTCCAATGTCCGGTCGATAGGGACGGGAAGGCGTCGTCTCGTAACGCCATGTCTCAATCCCGCCAATTCCCGTCCGGCGCCAACGAGGCACCGGCGGGCATGTCTGTTGCCATCCGCCATGGCGGAGACGGAGACATCGCGTCAGCCTTGGCTCACTTGAGCATCCCAGGGACGAGGAGATAGCCGATGATGGTTCCGACGATGGTGCCAAGCATGGCGCCCAAGAGAATCCCATACCATTTCACGAGGTCACCCCTCTCGCTTCGATCCGATCATCGGCTATTGTGATCCGCATCTGTGTTGATAGACAAGTCGCGCGAACCTCTTCAGGACCCACATTGTGACGCGCGTTCCGCCCGTTTTCGGGGTTTTCTCCCGTTAGCCCGCGCTGTTAGAGTGATCGGCCCGGTCGCTCGACCGGGTGCCGTTTGTCACCAAACCTTATACAAGGCCACCCGATCCATGAACGCACCACTGTCTCGATTTGACATCTCCAACCTCTTCGGTCTGCCAGCCTCCGAGCGTTACACCCATTTTCTCACCGAGGTCGTGCGAACGGGTAAGGTTTGGACGCTGTGCGGTGATGGGGGATTCGTCGCCTTCTGCGACGAGGAAGGTCACGACTGTTTTCCTTTCTGGCCGGCTCCGGAGCTCGCTCGGGCGCTCGCGGATGCGGATTGGTCCGATTGCAAGCCGGAGCCGCTTGAACTCGACGTCTTCATGAACCGTTGGCTCAAGGGTATGGCCAAGGACGATCGTCAGGTCTCCGTCTTTCCCGCGCCGGACGGCACGGGGATCGTCATGGATCCCTTGGCACTGCTCGAAGACCTCGAAGAGGAGCTGAGTCAGCCGGATTGAGCCTGGCGGTGCAGCCTGGATGAAGCGCGAGCGGAATCCGGGGATGCCACGGAGCTGGGTGGGCGATTGAGGCGTTGACGGCGTCCTGGCTTTCGCTGTGCTTCACCCAGTCTACGAGGTTTTGGGGGCGTCTGTCGGATCGGCGGCTCGATGTGCCTGCGCCTGTTCCGTCAATAGATCTCCCAAGGCTCGGGTCGCAGGTCCCGCTCCGATCGGATCCGCGTAGACCAGATAGAGGGTCTCGTGACGTTCGCCGCCTTGCGCCAAGGTCAGGGTGGCCAGCTCTCCCCGTTTCAATTCCTCCCGGATGTGCGTGCGTGGGATCCAGGCGAAGCCGATGCCGCGCTTGAGGATGGCGATGGCCGTGAGGAGATGGGAGACGGTCCAGCGCTCCTCGGCGTCGAGCCAACCGCTGTCGACCTGACGGAAGCGCCCGGTATCCCGAATCACTAGTTGGCGGTGGGCCCGCAGGTCTTCGAGCGTCAAAGGGCGGCTCGATCGGCTCAAAGGGTGGTCCGGGTGTGCGACCGCGAGGAAGGTCACCTGGGTCAGCGGGTCGCCGAGGAATCCGGGCGGAACCAGCCCGGTGACCGCGAGATCCGCCCGCTGCGACAACAGCGCCTCGTTGGTCCCGGAAAGTACCGTCTCCATCAGCTGAACCCGTGTCTGGGGCGCCGCCGCGCTGAAGGTGGCCAGCGCGCACAGCAAGGGTTCCGGCGGCATGACGATGTCGATCGCCACCCGTACCTCCGCTTCCCAGCCTTGGGCGAGCGTCTCGGCGAGCTGCTCCAGACGGTGTGCCTCATCGAGCATGAATCGCGCGCGCTGAAGTAGGACCTGTCCCTGTTCGGTCAAACCTGTCCGTCGTCCCTGGGGGGAGAGGATGGAGACCGGAAGTTGTTCCTGCAAACGCTTGAGGCTGTAGCTCACCGAGGATTGGCTGCGGCGCAAGGCATCGGCCGCCGCCTCGAATCCACCCCGATCGATGACGGCCTGTAGCGTTGCCCATTGCTCCAATGTCGTTTTAGGCACCTGGTCGTTCATAAATCATCGAATTATTTGATGGGAAAAAGCCGAAATTAGAATAAATAAACCGGTCGCTCGATCCTATTCTCTTCCTCGAATCGTTCGAAACCCTTCAAACCCTTCGAGGACGTCAACATGAAACGCATCCTGCACATCGACAGCAGTCTCTTCTCCGGCGACGGTGTCTCGTCGACCCTGGCGGGCGAGTATGTCGCGCGTCTGTTGGAGCAGAACCCTCAGTGGCGTGTCACCCATCGGGATCTCGGGCGTAATCCGATCGCGCATCTGGATGCGACGCGTCTGACGGCGATCATGACACCGGAGGCGGACCGCACGGCCGAGCAGCGGACGATCGCCGAGGAGGCGGATACCTTGATCCGCGAGGTCCAGGAGGCCGATCTGCTGGTCCTGGGCGTCCCCATGTACAACTTCGCGATTCCGAGCGTGCTCAAAGCCTGGTTCGACCATATCGCTCGGGCCGGCGTGACCTTTCGCTATACCGCCGAGGGAGCCGTCGGGCTGCTCGAAGGCAAGCGGGCGGTGATTCTCGCCAGTCGAGGCGGACTGCACCGGGGACAACCCAGCGATACCCAGACCGATTACCTCGCCACGATGCTGGGATTCCTTGGGATTCGCGATGTCGAGTTCGTCTATGCCGAGGGGCTCAATCTGGATGAGGGCTCGCGAGAGCAGGCCATCACTTCAGCCAGAGACGCGATCGAGCAGCTCTTGGCTGCCTAGGAGGGACATCATGAACACACGCTCGATCGAGCGCATTTTGACGGCCGCCCCGGCCTCCGACGGCGGCGGAGTCAGTCTCTATCGCATCATGGGTCCGGACGGGATGCGTGGTCTGGATCCGTTTCTGATGCTGGACGATTTCGGTTCGGACAGCGCCGAGGACTATATTGCCGGCTTTCCGCCGCATCCGCATCGTGGCTTCGAGACGGTCACCTACATGCTGGAAGGACGCATGCTCCATGAGGATCACCTGGGCAATCGCGGCGTTCTCGCCTCGGGCGGGGTGCAGTGGATGACGGCCGGCCGTGGCGTCATCCATTCCGAGATGCCGCAACAGGAGTCTGGGCGCATGCACGGTTTTCAGCTCTGGCTCAACCTGCCTGCGTCCGAAAAGATGAGGGATCCGGCCTACCGCAACCTTACGGTCGACGCGATCCCCCAGGCCATTGTGGAAGATGGCATCCAGGTCAAGGTCATCGCCGGTGACTTCGAGCATGGCGACACGCGTTTCGCCGGGCCGGCCCGGGGGATCGCGACCGACCCGCTCTATCTGGATCTGAGCCTGCCGGCCAGTGCGCGTCTGGAAGTCCCCATCCGGCCTGGTCACCGTGCCCTGGTCTATCTGATCGAGGGCGAGATCCTGCTGGATGAGCGGACGCTCGTTCGGCGTCAGATGGCGGTCTTCGACATGGATGGCGAGGGTATCGCCTTATCGGCCGGTCCGGATGGCGCGCGAGCGCTGGTCCTCGCCGCTCGTCCATTGGGTGAGCCGATCGTCCATCACGGCCCCTTTGTGATGAATACGCGCGAGCAGATCCGGGAGGCGATCCGGGACTACGAGTCCGGTAGACTGACCGGCTGAAGGCGGTCGCTCGAACCCCATCGGGCACCGGGCCGCCGAGCGCTCATGCGATATCGGTGACCGGGCGCCGATGGTTTTCCTTCTTGGAGTCCGAGTCGATCGCGTTCTCTGCGCCCGTCTCGTGCCAGGTCGAGTCGGGCAATGTTTTTGTCTGGCCTTGTCGATGCTGTCTCAGGGTCAGCCCGGACGTGCTCCGCTTCGCTTGGCTCTTCATGGTCGCGATGATGCGTCCCAGCTCGTCGCCGCTTCCGTAGTCGTCTCCGGGCTGGATCTCCAGGATGGCACCGCTGCAGCGGATCAGCGGGATCTGACGTTTCTGACCGAAGCGGTCGCGAGCGTTCAGATAGCCTTGGGCGCGTTCCTCGGGGTCATAGAGGCTTTGGACGTCCGAGCGGAATTTGGTGACCAGCCCCTGCACCTGCTCGATCACCTGATCGAGATCCGCGTTGCCGATCGCGGCGAAGAAATCGTCCCCTCCGATATGCCCCACGAACCAGCGCCCGGAGTTCAGGTGTTGGCGCATGGCCTCGGCGAACATGAGGATGACCCGATCGCCGCGTCTGAAGCCGTAGTGGTCGTTGAATGCCTTGAAATTGTCGAAATCCAGATAGACCAGATGCCATTTCTCGGAGCGCAGCGAGAGCGTCCGCGACAGATACTCGTGGATCGTGTTGTTTCCGGGGAGCTTGGTCAGCGGATTCTGGTCGCGCGCGGCGGCGAGGTTTTTCTCCTCGATCAATTGCAGCAGCGCCATCGTACTGACGAAGCCGTGATAACGCCCGTCCAGCGTGACGATGAGTCCGGCCGGATTGGCGCTCGCGGAGAACGCCTCCAGAAAGCGGTCGGCCGAGTCGTGGATATCGATGGTTGGGCAGGGTTTGACGAAATGCTGCAGGGCGCGACCGAAGGAGCGGTTGACGATCAGATCTCGTCCATAGTGGGAATAGATGTATTCCTTCATGTCGGTCTCGTGGATCAGGCCAATCGGTCGGTCGGCCGAATCGAGCACCGGGATGATGTTGTGCGTCTTGTCGAGACGGAAGGCGTCGAATAGACGCGAGATGTTGTCGCTGGCGTGCAGTGGGGGGATGCGTTCCAGACAGCGTTCGATCAGCGCCACGTCGCTCGGGGTATCGCGGCGGTTGTTCGCATGGATCTCCGCGACCCGGTCGTAACGGGTATGCAGGGATTCGATGTGCGTCTGCGGGTACGCGATCAGATAGCCCTGTACCAGATCGCAGCCGACTTCGCGGCAGGCCAGCAGCTCGGTCTCGGTCTCGATGCCTTCGGCGATCACCTGAATGCCCATAACGTGCGCCAATTGAACCATGTTGGTAACGAAATGACGCTTGCGGTGGTCCTCGGGCATGCCGCTGATGAAGAAGCGGTCGATTTTCAGCAGGTCCGGCGGATGCTCGTACAGAAGCCTCAGGCCGGCATAGCCGGTGCCGAAATCGTCGATCGCGAAATGGAATCGGTGGCTACGGTAGGCTGAGATGGCCCGCGCGACGGCCGGGTTTGCGGTCAGGTCGACGTGTTCCGAAAGCTCCAGACAGATGGCGTCCGGGGTCAGGCCGTGTTGGCGTAGAAGCTCGACCGTGGTCTCCGGGTCCTCCTCTTCGATGAGGTGCGGATCCAGGTTGAAGAAGAGTTTGTGGCGCGCGGATCCGGGGACTTCGGCAAAGCGTTCCAAGGCCAGCGCGCGCAGCGTTCTGTCGAGTTCACGCGAGCAGCCCAGCGCCTGGGCCAGGTCGAATAGGGACAGAATATTGGGGATACCCAGTGTCTCCACGCCGCGCAGGAGCGCCTCGTATCCATAGACGCTGCCCGTGTGCACGTTGACGATAGGTTGCAGCGCATAGGTCAGGTGGTCGCGTGCCTGCGCAAGGAGCATCTGCGCGTCCTGTTTCGATCGATGATGCGTAGGATCGATCGCCGTAGGCGGTGTGTTGCCTCCCTGCACTGGATCGCCGTCTGAGATGCGGTTTAGATGCATGACAACCTCAATGGATGCGGAAGGCCGCGACATGCTCCGAGAGCCGGCTGGAGAGCTGCTGAAGCTGGGCGCTCTGGGCGAATCCGGAGTCGGCCGCGCCTGAGTTCTCGGCGGCGAGTTGGGATATCTGGTCGATGGCGCGGGCGATCTCGTCCGCCATGCGGCTCTGCTCCTCGGCCGCATCGGCGATACGGCGTGTCATCTCGGTAAGGCTGTTGATCGATTCGCCGAAGGCATCCAGGTTGCCCATCGCCTGTCCGTAGCGGTCGAGGCTCTGCTTGGCGCGATCGCGGTTGGCGTGGATGACGCCGACGGCGTCGGTCGAGCGGTTCTGCAGGGATGCGATCAGGGATTCGATATCCTGGATCGAGTGCTGTGTGCGCATCGCCAGTTGGCGTACCTCGTCCGCGACGACGGCAAATCCTCGGCCGTGCTCTCCCGCTCGGGCGGCCTCGATCGAAGCGTTCAATGCCAGGAGGTTGGTCTGGCTTGCGATGGCGCGAATGACTTCCAGCACGCTGCCAACCGCATTGCTCTGATCCGCCAGGCCGATGACGACCTCGGCGGCCTGATCGATCTCGGTCGCCAGCGTGTCGATCAGCGCCGAGGTTTCCTCTAGGATCTGGCGGCTGTCAACGATGCGCTGGTGGGCATCGGCGGTCGTTCCGACGGCATGGGTCGTGTGGTTGGCCACGTCCTGAGCGGAGCTGGCGAGCAGGCTGACGGCCGCGTTGACGTGGTGCGTTTCCGCCTTGTGCCGATCGAACTGGATCTTGCTCGTTTCCGCACGCTGGGCCATGTGACTCGCCGAGTCCTGCAGGTCCCCGCTCGCCTCGCGCAGATGGGTCACGATATCCCGGATGCGTTCGACCATGGTCTGCATGGCGCGCATGAGTTCGCCGACCTCGTCGTGGCGGTTGCTGGCGAATGCGACGTTCAGATCGCCATCGGCCAGCTTGGACACCATGCCGATCGCCTGGTCGAGCGGGCGGGTCGCCCGGCGCATGTACCAGTAGAGCGCGAGCGTGGCCAGGATCAGGGTCAGAGCGATGCTGGAATAGGCAATCGTCTCGAAGCGGCTCTGGGCGGCGTAACCCGCCGAGAAGTCGCTCAGGCTGACGAGGCGTGCCACTGGGTTTCCGTCGATTCCTTGGACGTCGATTCGGATGGCGTTGAAGACGCCCTGATCCAGGTTGGCCGTGCGCCGTCCCTTCTCGCCGAGCCGGCTCAAGGCGTCGCCCTTCAGTTGATCGAAGAGCTGGGCGTTGGTGTCGCCGAGCCGCGCTCCATCGAGACCGATCAGCGCCGACTCGGTCTCGTCCCAATTCTTGACGCGCTGGAGCAGCGGGGCGATGGGCTGCTCCAGGACCAGTGTGCCGATCTGGGCGTGCCGAACGTTCAATGGCGCGCTCAGCAGTGCGATCGGCGTTCCGTCGGCGTCGCGTCCGATGCCGCGATGGCGCTCGCCATCGTCGGCGGTCTTTGCCGCCAGGGCGATGGCGTCCTGAGAGATGCGCGCCGGGTCTCCGCAGCAGAGAACGGCGTTCTCCGTATCGAAGAGATGGAAACGTTCGAAATAGCCTTGTCCCCCAACCAGATTTTCGAGCGAGGCGACCGCCTCCTTCAGCGCAGCGGCGTCCTTCTGCTTGATGGCCTGTCGGAGATAGAAATCGTCCTCGAAGCTCTTGGCTCCCATCGCCATGTGGGTGAAAAGGCGCTCGCGGACCTGGCGCCAGATAAGTTGTTTGGCGTCCGCCATCTCTTCGGCGACCCGGCTCTGTAGACGCTGGTCATTGAGATGCGAGACGAGGATCAGCAGTGCCGCCACGACGAGGGTGACGGAGATGGCCGCGAGTGTGACGCTGGTACGGATACGCATGAGGTTCGGTCTAAAGGTTCGTGCGGCGGCCGACGTTGGACAGGCCAGCCGCGTCTGGTTGGGATCCGTTCAATAGATAGCGTGGGTCCTCCGTGTTCTGCAGTAGATTCGCCAGGCGCGTTTGCATTCGCGGGATGTCCAGGAACGCCCGGAAGCTCCGTTTGCGGAATCCCTTCACCAATGATGAGGGGTCGAAATAGTCCTTGGCGTTCTTCTCGGTCAGGATGAAAGGCGGTTTGCCGCCACGCAGCAGTACATGGTTCATGAGGAGCGTTCCGGTGCGGTGATTGCCCTCGAAGAAGAGTTGGGGCTCGGACAGAATCTGGATGTAGACGCCCGCCGCGCGCCGCCAGACCGAGGGTTCGGGGTGGTCCGCGAGATAGTTCATCAGCGAGCGCACGCCTCCGGGATTGCTGTCGTCGTAGAAGCGCCGTTCGGTCTCGATGAAGTGCGGTTTGCAGCTCTGGGCCTCGGTGTCCGTGCTTCCGCACAGCACCAGGCAATTGAGCTTGAGCAGAAGCGCCGAGTTGCCGATCGCGAACAGATCGATATCGGCCTCCTGGAGCCGGTCCAGGAAGGCATAACCGGCAATCAGGTTGTTCAGAACCTCTTCGCCGAGCGGATCGCGCCGGCTGGTCAAGTCGGCATTGATGTGTGCGAAATCGCGTTGCACCTTCCGCAGTGCGGCCTCTATCGCGCTCAGATCGAGACGCAGCGTGGATTGGATCCGTTCCAAGCGGGTTCGGCTCCGATGTGCTCGATTCGCGCCATGCCGATTCGAGTCATGCTAGGTCTGTTGTTCGAAAGGGACCGGAGGCGTTCACCTGGAATGCCTCCGGTTGCCCATATCCTCTTCGCTTCCGTTGCGGAGCATGCGGCCAGGGTGAATGGCTCGCTGTCAGCTGAACTCGCCGGAGATGTATTCCTTGGTCAGTCGCTCGCGCGGATCCTCAAAGATCTGGCGTGTGGGGCCCATCTCGACCAGATAGCCGGTGCGCCCGCCCTGCGAGATGTCGACCGAGAAGAAGGCCGTCGTGTCGGCCACGCGGGTCGCCTGCTGCATGTTGTGGGTGACCATGGCGAGCGTGTAGTGCTCCTTGAGTTCCAGCATCAGTTCCTCGACCTGGCGTGTCGCGATCGGGTCCAGGGCGGAGCAGGGCTCGTCCAGCAGCAGCACATCGGGCTCGGTGGCGATGGCGCGTGCGATGCAGAGTCGCTGCTGCTGACCGCCGGAGAGCGAGAGACCGCTGTTCTTGAGCTTGTCCTTGACCTCGTTCCAGAGCGCCGCGCTGCGTAGCGCCTTCTCCACCCGCTCCTCGACGTCCCCTTTGAAGCGATTCAGGCGCAGTCCGAAGGCCACGTTGTCGTAGATGCTCATCGAGAAGGGGTTGGGCTGCTGGAACACCATGCCGATGTAGCGGCGTACCACGACGGGATCGACCTTCTTGGCGTAGATGTCCTGACCGTGATACATGACGTTGCCCTTGAACCGGAAGACCTGAATCAGGTCGTTCATGCGGTTGAGGCTGCGTAGCACGGTGGATTTTCCGCAGCCCGATGGGCCGATGAAACCGGTGATCTTGCGCTTTTCGATGGGGACGATGCTGTCGCGCACTGCAAGAAAATCACCGTAGAAGATCTTGTCGACTTTGCAATCGATTACGACGTCTCCGCTCGCCTGGAAAGGTTCGGCGACGAACAACGCCTCAGCTGTTGCGTTCATGTCTTAAATACCTATGTTGCGAGCTGCTTCAGTACTTCGAGCGACCGAGGAGGCGCGCCAGGATGTTGAACATCAGCACGATCAGAACCAGGGCCAGGGAAGCGGTCCAGGCCAGCTCGATCTGATTCTGGAACGGCATGCCCGAGAAGTTGTAGATGAGGATCGAGAGCGAGGCGGTCGGCTCGTTCAGCTCCGAGATGTAGTAATTGCTGAAGAGCGCGGTGAAGAGCAGCGGCGCCGATTCGCCCGCCGCCCCGGCGATGGCCAGCATCACGCCGGTCAGGATTCCGGTCAGTCCGGTTGGCAGCACCACCTTGAGGATGACCTGGGTACGGGTGCAGCCCATTCCGTAGGCGGCGTCCTTCATGCGTTGCGGAACCTGAGACATGGCCTCCTCGGCGGCCAGCACCACGGTGGGGAGCATGAGCACCGCCAGGGCGATGCCGCCCGCCATGGCCGAATAGCCGAAGTGGATGACGACGACCGCATAGACGAAGACGCCCGCGAGAATGGACGGGAAGCCGGTCAGGACCTTGGCCAGAAAGCGGGCGTTGGTCGAGATTCGGCTGCTCGGTTCGAGCACGCCGAGATAGATGGCGGCGAGGATGCCGATCGGGATGCTGATGAGTGCGCCGATGCCCACCATGACCAGGGTGCCGACGAGCGCTGGCCCGATGCCGCCGCCCATTTCGAAGCCTGCCGGAGGCAGTCCGGTCAGTACCTCGCCGATCGAGGAGCTGAAGAGTCGGCTGCCACCCTTGAATACCAGCATGTAGATGACGGAAATGAGCGGGATGGCCGCGAGTCCGGCGGCGATCCATGTGAGCCAGGTCAAGAGGCCGCTCTTGAGGGCCCGGATCTCGAAGGTTTGATGTTCGAGCCGAGGCAGGCGAGGGGCCTCGATCGCGCGGGAGGTGAGATCGATGTCGCTCATTTCTTGCCCTCGAACTTACGCAGGGTGTATTGCTGAATGCCCAGTCCGAGTACGTTGACCAGGAAGGTGATCGCCAGCAGGACCATGGCGGCGTACATGAGTGCGTGCACCTCGACCTGTCCGGCCTCGGGGAAATTGGAGGCCAGGAGCGAGGCGAGCGTGTTGGCCGGCGAGAAGAGCGAGAGGCTGATCTGATTGGCGTTGCCGATCAGCATGGCGAGTGCCATGGTCTCTCCGAGGGCGCGGCCGAAGCCCAGAACCAGGGCGGCCAGCAGGCCGGAGGAGGCGGTCGGCAGCATGACCTTGAGGATGGCCTCCCAGCGCGTAGTTCCCATGCCGTAGGCCGCTTCCTTGACCTTGTAGGGGATGCGGCGCAGCGCATCCACCGAGATGGCGGCGACCGTGGGCAGGATCATGATGGCCAGGACCAGAGCAGCGGGCGCCATCCCGGGCCCGGACAGATCGCTGCCGAACAGCGGGATCCAGCCGAACTCGTCATGAAGCCATTCGGCGCCGGGCTTGAGCAGCGGGATGAGGACGTAGATGCCCCAGAGACCGAAGACGACCGAGGGGATGGCCGCGAGCATTTCGATCAGGGTGCGGAAGATGGTTGCGAGCCGGTGGTTGATGAAGTCCTGGGTCAGGAAGATGGCGATGGCGATCCCGAAGAGTCCGCCCAGCAACAGGGCGAGCAGCGAGCTGTAGAGCGTGCCCCAGATCTCGGGCAGGACCCCGAAGGTCCCCTTGTTGACATCCCATTCGGTACCGGTGATGAATCCCAGACCATAGTCGCCGATGGCAGGCATCGCCTTTCCGGCGACCTCCCATAGGATGTAAGCGGTCAGGATGATGATGACGGACGCGGCGCTCAGTGCGATGGCGCGGAAGATCCGGTCGCTGGCGTATTCGAAGGCGCTCGGCGGCCCGGAGATGGGGCTCGCGGACTGGGCGTGTGGAAACGGATTGGCCATGGCGTTCTCTTCAGGGTGCGGTGACTGCTGCGGAAATGGGTGGTGTTCGGTTCCGAGCCCGGCCGCCACCGGGCTCGGGCGAATCCCAGGGCGCGCGCCCTGGGATTCATGTCCCGCCTAGCTTCAGCGGATGAACTCAACCGTGGAGAGGACACGCTCCTGAACGCTCTTGGGGAGCGGGATGTAGCCCATGGAATCGGCGATCTTCTGGCCCTTTTTGACGCCGTATTCGACCATTTCACGCAGCGCGGCGGCCTTCTCGTCGTCCTGATCCTTGTAGAAGAGCATCCAGGTGAAGGTCGCGATCGGATAGGCGTCCTCGCCGGCCGGATCCCAGACCCAGGCGATCAGGTTCGGTACGTCGCTGTTGGGCAGGGTGCCCTCGGGGAACTCGGCGGAGGCCAGTGCGGCCGCGCCAGACTCGGGACCTGCGGCGATGAACTTGCCGGACTTGTTTTCGAGCTTGGCGACCTGCTTCCAGCCGGTCAGCTTGGCGTAACCGTACTCGACGTAGCCGATGGAACCCTCGTTCTGCTGCACCTGAGCCGTGACGCCATCGTTTTTGGGTGCGGCGATGAACTTGCCGGTATTGGGCCAGTTGGGCGCCTTGCCCTGACCGACGCTTTCCTTGAAGGTTTCGTTGATGGCCGAGAGATGCCCGGTGAAGACGAAGGAGGTCCCGGAGGAGTCGGAGCGGGTCACGACGGTGATCGGCTCGTCCGGCAGATCGACGCCCGGGTTGGCCTTGGCGATGGCGGGATCGTTCCACTGGGTGATCGTTCCGGAGAAGATCGCCGGATAGACGTCACGGGGCAGATTGAGCTCATTGACACCCTTGAGGTTGTAAATGATGACGACCTCGCCAGCGGTCATGGGCAGCAGCACGACGCCCTGCTTGACCTGGGCCATGTCCTTGTCGCTCATGGCGGCGTCGGAGGCGGCGAAATCGACGGTGCCGTTGATCAGGTCCTGAATGCCGGCGCCGCTACCCTTGGACTGATAGTCGATACGGATGTCCTTGTGCTCGGCGCTGAAGTCCTTGAACCACTTGGAGTAGATGGGGAAGGGAAAGCTTGCGCCAGAACCGTTCAGCTTGACCTCGGCGTGGGCGGCGACGGAAACCGCGCACAGGGAGACCAGCCCGGCGGCGAGCGCCGACTTGATATAGGAAGGTGTTTTCATGACAGAACCCCAGGGGATGATTGACGGCCGGGGCGAATGCCCAATCGGCCTGCGTGGAAAGCCGCTTAATTTTCCCGCTGGACTGCGAACGCTATGATGACGTTTTCAAGAACGTTTGATGACGACGAGGGCATCTTGCCATCGTCTAAAGTCTTGGGGTTAGTGCACGGATCAGGCGATCAAATCCTCTAGATGACCTGTGTCCGTGTCGCTGCGCTTCGACTTGCCGTGATTGGCCTCGATCAGACGACGGAAGCGTTCGGGATCCTCGTTCAGCATCCGCACATAGTCCTCGACCAGCCCCTGCCAGCCGCGTCGGTCGTGCTCCTTGAGTTCGAGCAGGGCGATCATGAGGAGTTTGGATGCCGCCCGGACCTCGCGGTCTTTGCCCTCTCCGTACCAGGCGACCAGTTCCTCGTAGAGCGCTTCGACCTTTTCGAGCGGTGTCATGATGGCCTCGTGGGCCTGCTGGGCAGGCATGGTGAATGGGCTGATTCGCTCGGGTCGCCACCGTCGTTTCGGTGGCCGGCCGGATCGGGGATAGACTCCTACGCGTCGACCGGCTCCCGTCCCGAGCCGACACATCCTAGTGCCGGATTGTTGCTCTCGGATGACGTTCGTCGACGCCGTGCCTGCGGGCGAGTGGCTCGCCCGCAGGCACGCCTTCGATCAGGGATAGTCCTGGCGGGTGGGGCGAACCACGATGTCGCTGATATGGACGTGCGGCGGCTGGGTGACGATGTGATGGATGGCGTTGGCGATGTCCTCGCCGAACAGCAGCGGGCCGAACTTCTCGTCGAACTCACGCACCAGATCGTCGCTGTAGCCCGCCACCGCCTGGAATCCGCTGACTACGATTCCCGGTTCGACCAGCGAGACGCGCACCCCCTTGGGGCCGACCTCGCGCCTCAGTCCCTCGACGAGTGCGTGGACGGCGAACTTGGTTGAGCCATAGACGGCGCTGAAGGGGGAGATGTGGCGTCCGACGACCGAGCCGATGACCACGATGTCGGCGGCCTTCTTCGGATAGGTGTCCTGTTGGGCGGCGACCATGTGTCGCCCTGCGGCCTGCATCAGACGCAGTGCGCCGCCGATGTTGATGCGCATGACCTCCTCGAAGGCGTCCGCATCGGCACCGGTCACCGTGCCGCCCAGACCGCGTCCGGCATTGACGACCACGATGTCGGCGGGGCGACCGAATCGACTTTCTGCGGTCTCCAGCATCTGCTGGATCACATCGGCGTCGCTGGCATCGCCCGCGACGCCGACGAAGGATGCGCCGAGTTCGCTCTCCAGGGCGCTCAGCTTTTCGGCGGTGCGACCGTTGCCGACGACAGCGAAGCCGGCGGTGACGAAGGTTCGGGCTGTCGCCTCGCCGATCCCGGAGGTGGCGCCGGTGACGATGGCGATACGTTCGGGGTGTGATGACATCGTTGATGCTCCCATCGTGTGGAGGGTTGGAGTGAAGTGGTTTCGTGTCCGCAGACATCTCGGTTAAGAGAGCATTTTTTCAACGAGGTTCACCGATCGACTTATTCCAGCACCGTTGCGCCTCGAACGCCTTCAGAAGGCGAAATCGACGCCTGATGTGAAACCGACATTGGAGTAGTCGTCGCCGGCGCTGACATATAGAGCGGCTTTGAGCATCGCGTTTTTGGTCAGTGCGTAGGAGAGACCCGCCGTCATTCTGACCTCTGGGCCATCCGCCGAGCGGCCCTCCAATGTGCCGTGGCTACCGTCGCCGTACGTGTAGGCGATGTCGGAGTTGTCGAGATCCAGGTGTTGGAACAGGTCCAGGCTGAGCGAGGGCGCCACGCGCTTGAGCGTGGGTGTAACGGACGCCGTTGCGCCGATGCCGAGGCGCAGCCGCTCGTAAGTGCGTCCGCCAAACCGTGCCGGAATGCCTTGTCCGCTGGTCTCGGTGAATGCGGCCTCGCTGCCGCGCATGTAGGTCAGATTGGCGAGCCAGTTCCAGTTCCAGCCCCGGACGACCCTGGTGCGCGAGACTTCCATTCCCAGGATCCAGCGCTCGTGATCGGTCTCTCCCGTTGCCGTCGCGCCTCCCAGATCCCGCTGATAGTCGATATCGCCGAAGCCATAGGTGATGCCCAGACCGAGGTCGACGAGATCCAGGTCGAGCTCGGCCGTGATGCCGATCATGGTCGCGTCAAGCTGTTGCTCCCGGTGCGTCTCATCGATTTTGGCCTTTTCGGAGGTCTTGGCCAGCGAGAGTGCCCAAACTCCCCGGTTTCCGATTGAACCACTGAGGCCGGCCAACATACCGCCGATGCGGATGTCATAGCCGGATACGCCATCCGCGTCGTCGAATGAGAACTCGTCTCCGAGCGCCGAGACGACGAATCCTGACAGCCGGTCCTGTGGTACGATGGAGGTCGTCCGTGCGAACTCCAAGATGCTGTCCATGACGGCCAGTGAGCTTCGGTACGCCGTTTCGGCGGCCCCGTCGAAGATGGCGGGGCTAGTGCTCGTCAGCGTCACTGCGCTGGATGAACTCAGCACATCCAGGGCGGTACGACCGGAGTCGAGTAGCATCCCGTCGGGATCCTCAACCCTGGCGAAGCGACCGCTAACACCGTTGGCTGCCGTGAGGATGGGCAGCTGCACGTCTCCCTGGGGCGCCGTCCCCTTCAATCGCAGCGTTCCATTGCCGAGGATCGCCACGCCAGTGTCTGCGACCGGGTAGTTCTCGATGGTTGCGGTTTGCCCGACGACCGACAAGAGATCCGCGCGGCTCGAAGCACGATCGACGTCGATCTCGAGGACCCCATCGGCGGCCTCGTAGCGCGTGACGGTCAGCGTTCCGAGCGTGGCGCGGTCACCAGGGGTTATGGTGCCGGAACCGGAGACGCGTCCGTCGATGCGTCCGTTGCCGGACAGACGCGAGGCCGCTCCCGTGGAGACATCTCCCGTGAGGATCCCGTTGACCGTGAGTCGGTCGGATCCCTGGGTGATGTCGATGCCGCCGCTCACGCGGCCTGTGGGGCCGATGCCGATCGTATCGTTCGATGGGGCGCTGGCGTCGATCGCGATCGTATTGGCCCCGATGGTCTCGATCTCGCCATCGACCTGTACGCTGTTTTCGGTGCCTTCGAGCCGGATCAGGGTCAGATCGTTGCCATAACCTTTCAGAATCCCTTGATCTTCGATCCTGATCGAGCCATTGGTCATGCGTGTGGCCGTCGTGTCTTGGCCGTAGAAGACATAGGTGGGCACGGGCGCGTCGAAGCCGATTTCAGGACTCACCCAGCGGTATCCCGAAGGTCGGACCGTGAAAGCAGTCGTCATGTCGCGCAGCTGATCGGCAACCGTGGTGCCCCGACAGACCGTGCCGCTGTCCGAGGTCGAGCAACCGTTCGGATCCATCACAAAGGCATCGAAGATGGCGACCGTCTCCTGCAGATCGTAGAAGTAATCGTTGATGTCGGCAGGCGTGTACTGACGCTCGCCCGGCAAGCTCAGGAAGGTGTTGAGATCCGATACGATGAAGAGGTCGTCCGCCGTGGTGCTGGGGTCACCGGGGAAATGGAACATCAGGGTCTGATAGCCGCTCAGCTCGCCACCGTGGCCCAGCATGAAGACGCCGGTCTCGGTACTGTGCTGGCCATAGATCGCAAAGCCGTAGCCGCCTGCGATGATGCCGACCTCGCCGTTCATGATGTCTGTGTTCCGCAGGCGCTCTGCAAAGACTGCCGGGTCCAGGGTGCCATTGCGGTTCGTTGTCAGCTCGATGAGCCAATCCAGTTGATCGTGAATATTCGAGATCATGGCGCCGGCCGAGTTGGGCACCGAGGGTGTCGTGAAGGTGAAATCCGTCAGCTCGCCGTATGCATTCCATGTTCCGTTCGTGTGCTGGTCGGACCCCCATTCGGTGCCCGTGGGATAGAGCGTATTGGTCAGGCCCAGTGGCTCGACCACGCGCTCGGTGATCAGCTCGGCGATGGTCCTGCAGTGTCCTGTCTCGCAGCTGGCGGCCTCGGCGATGATCCCCGCCAGCGTGAAGTTGGTGTTGGAGTACTGGAAGGTGCTTTGATCTCCTGGCGTCATCGTCGATCCTTCGGCGAGAGCCGCCGCGATCAATTGAGCGCGCGCCAAGTCATAGTCGCCATTCTTGGCATTCCATGTATCCAGGATGGTCGCGCCAGGATGATTCGGGTCGTCGCCTGACAGATATTCCGCGATGCCAGTGCGCATCGAGATGAGGTCGCGAACGGTGAAGGTTTCGCGCTGCTGCTGACTCATGACGCTTAGGGCCTGTGTTGCAGCAGGCTGGCGCACATACCATTCCTGTAGCGTGTCGTCCAGGCCGATCACACCCTCTCCGACGAATTGGAGCACCACGGTTCCGGTGTAGGTCTTGGTCTGACTCCCGATGTGGAAGCGGTCGTCAACCGTCAAGGCTCGTCCGCCTTCAGAGGCCGTGGCTGGACCTGTCGTCCCTGTCGCATGGGTCCAGCGGCCCCCGTTCCCGAACTCCATCCCTGAGACCACCCCGTAGAAACCATGCTGTCCGACGAGCGCGTCTTGCGTGATGTCCAGGTAGCGGGAGAGCGCTTCGACGTCCTGGGCTTCAGCTCCGCCGCACATCGCCAGTGTCAAGGCTGTCGCGAGTGCTGTCCGTGTGTCATGAGTGCCGTTCATAGTGAATGTACTCTCTCGCAGTGGTGGAGATTGGCCGTCGGCTGTGAGTGCTGCGAACCGTCAACCGTATTTGGGCAAGCGCAATGGAATGATGAGGTCAAATGAGAGGTAGCCTTCGGGCTTTCCGGCGGTTGATACAACGGATAGCCCGGTTTGCAGCTTGAATCCGCTGTGCCAATCATAGTCAACGCCAATGGATATCAGCGATGTGTTGCTGCTATGTGATAGCCGGCGATAGGCATAGGTCAGGGAGAAAGTGAGTTGCTTGTACTTATAGGCGGTATTCAGCGCCGTGTATTCGGCGTTTTGGGTCGTTCCTTGATAGCCGTCGAAGGCGGCAACCTCGGCATAGAGCGACCAAGTGTCGCCGATTTGCCGCAATAGGCTGGCGACTCCTCCGAGTTCATCATCTTCGGATGTGCTCACCCCCGGAAGATAGCGCGCGCCGAGTGAAAGACGTCCCTTGTGAATCGTATGGTTCCACTCCAGCGCGACATTGTTCAGGTGGCCATCGGGATAGGAGCCGACAGCATCGAAGGATGCATTCTTGCCCAGCTTGCAGACCGCATCGGCGGGCAAGATATTGTCTGCGGACGAGAACAGAGAGACGGTCAATGAGCCGTTCTCGGTCTTGCGCGCTAGAGAGGCGCCAAGGCAGTCCGTGAGTTCATAGTCTTCGGCGAGGTAGGCGGCTGCGACCCCCTTCGCCAGGGACCAGCTGTTTCCGAAGGCGGGTGCGAATTTGCCGATGCGTAACCTGTTGTCAGCCCGATTGAACTCGGCGTAGAGCTTGTAAACGGCATGACTTGGCGCGCCGAGCTGACCTCTGGCGGAGGTCTCGGTGTAGTCGATCTCATTGCCGTAGAGTACATAAAGCTGCGTGCGGTTGGAAAAATACCACTGACCCAGAATGAACAGTTCGATATCGCCGTCGTTCGTGGCCGCTTGGTTGAGGGCCAAATCGAGTTCGCTCTCAACGGATACCGCCCAGTCGAAGCCATGCCGCTCCTGTGCGTCTGTGGCGCAGAGCCCCGAAGGTGACGCGAGGGTGAGTAATGCGAGAATGGCGGGTCGTGCCGCGTCGTGACAATGGTTGAGGCGCTTCCTGTCGGGGGCTGTCCAGGATGCGCTCAGAGGCTGATCGACAGTCATCGCAGCGACATCCGGTGATATTGACAGGGGTACGACCTTCTTTGGGGAAAGGACCAAATGCCCGATGGGACAGTGGTTTCAGCCGTAATGCGGGGCGCTTTCCGTTTTTAAAGGTAGGCCAATCGAAGCAAGTCTCGGATTCCGTTCACGTTGACTGTAGATCACGCCGGCGATCGCTGCCAGCCGGGGACGTGGCGAAGTGCCGTCGCCTGGGTTTCGCTGCGCTTCACCCAGGCGACGGGCGGGGCGTCAGGCGGTGAGGATACGCTTGGCCTCGTTGACCTTGGCGGCGAGGTAGTCCGAGCCGCCGCGGTCCGGGTGGATCCGCTGGATGAGTCGACGGTGCGCGGTCTGGATCGCTTCCGGTCCAGCGTCGCGCTCGATGCCGAGGATGGCGCGTGCCTCGCTCTCTGTCATTGGGGCCGATCCCGGCTGGGGCGCGGCCTCTGGGCGGTGACGCGGCGGTGGTTCTTGGACCTGATGTCCGCGCGCGCGGGTCAGGTAGACCTCAAGCGCCTCGGCCGATTCGGCATCCGTGCGATAGCAGGTGGTCAGCAGATCCAGCAGTTGCTCGGTCGGAATCTGTTCTAGCGACTGTCCGCGCAGCGGGCCAAGCAGGATCTCGCCGCTCATGGCGCCCGAGAGATGGTCGATCGCCAGCAGCACGTAGCGGGTCGCAACCCGCGATTGGTTGGGTCCCTGGTAGTTGCTGGCGCTACGGAATTCACGCACCCACATGGCCGTGGCTCCGGCGACCGCGCTCGGCATCATGATGAAGTTGAGCACGGGGATCATGCCGAGTCCCGCAGCGGTTGCGCCGAAGCTCAGGCTCATCGTGCGGCGGCTGCGGAGCTTCTGGCGTATCTCGGCGAATTTGAGTCCGTGATTGCCCATCGGGTAGTCGGAATATTCGACCGCCAGCATCCAGGCCGTATAGAGGAACCAGATCGCCGGACCCACGATCGGGACGAACAGCAGCATCAGGAAGGGGATGGCCCAGAGCAGTGCGTAGAGGATCTTGCGCAGCTCGTCGAACAGGGTCGGTACCAGCTCCGCCAGCAGTCGGCGGAAATCGCCTTCCTGCTCGATCGGGCGCCCGGTCAGCAGGAGCTCGACCTTTTCGGCCAATAGGCTGTTGAAGGGCGAGGCGACGAGGTTGGCGATCATGCCGAAGGTGTAGAAGACCACCACCAGCAGCAGCACGATGAAGATGGGCCAGAGGATCCAGTCCAGCCAGCCGAGCCATTCGGGGACGTGCGACTGCAGGGTCGCCATGAGCCCCTCGAACTGGGTGACACCGAAATAGATGCCGCCCGTGAAGATGAGGACGTTGATCAGCAGTGGGATGAGCACGAATCGCCTGATACCTGGGCGTGCGATGAGTCGCATGCCCTGCAGCAGGTATCCGGCACCAGAAACGGGATTGGTGACCATAGAAGACTCTGAATGATTGTCGATGATGACTCAGCGCGCGCCCTGGATCGGGCGGCGCGACGTTCCGGCGCTCGGTCGGGTACCGGGCGGCGCGGGCGATAGGTTCGCGAGCGAGCTGAATCCTTAGCTGATGAGGCACGACGGGGAAAACGGCTGGACCCGCTTTGAATGGGGTCCAGTATACCCGTCGAATCCCGGCAAATCAGGAGCGTTCTGACACAGCGGTGCGCGGGCGCCGCGCTGGAGCGACGCGGTGCGGATCGCCCGAGATCAATCGGACAACAACTGGGCGAGCGCGTTCGGTGCTTCCAGGAGCGGATTGTGCCCCACGCCCTCGATCAGGTGGACCCGAGTCGCCGGGCGACGCTCGGCGACCTGGCGCGCGATCTGGATGAACTTGCGGTCCTCGCCTCCGACGATCCAGGTCAGATCCCCTGGATAGCGATCGAGGTCGTCCCAGGTGCTGGGCATCTCGGCGAGACCGAGGCAGGCGAGACAGCGGGCCAGTCCTCCCGGGCGATGGCTGAGGCGGATCCGGCGCTGGCGTTCGAGGATTGCCGGCGATAGGGCCTGCTGGGTGGCGAACAACGCTTGACGCTCCCAGGCGCGCACGAATGCCTCGATTCCCTGGGTGTGCAGGAGCTGGATCCAACCCAAATCGGTCGCGCGACGCTGTTGGCGCAGCTCCTGATCCGTCAGTCCCGGATGCGCCGAGATGATGGTGGCGGCGCGAAAGCGTTCGGGTGCGGCCTGGAGCAACCCGAGCGCGATTCGCCCGCCCATCGAGTAGCCGATCAGTGAGTCGATGCTGGCCGGAAGCCTGTCCAGCAGCATGGCGATCTCCTCGGCGAAGGTGCCGAGAGGAGCGGGCTCGTGCCCATGGCCTGGCAGGTCGATCGCGACCCTCGATGCATCCTCGGGGAGGCAGGCGGCCCAGTCGGCCGCGCAGCCGGTGAATCCATGGAGCAGCAGGGTGCGCGATGCCGTGGAGTCGGAGGTCAGAGCGATGCCTCGGCCATGCGGGCCTCGGCTTGCTTGTCCCTTTCGATCAGGGCGTAGGCCGAATGGTTGTGGATGGACTCGAAATTTTCCGCTTCCACCACATAGGAGAGGATGCGGTCGTCCTGGTTGAGCCGCTTGGCGACGTCGCGCACCAAGTCCTCGACGAACTTCGGATTGTCGTAGGCGTGCTCGGTGACGTATTTCTCGTCCGGGCGCTTGAGCAGACCGAAGAGTTCCGAGGATGCCTCGTGTTCGATCAGCTCGATCAGTTCCTCCAGCCACATGAGCCCCTGCATGCGCACCTGCACCGTGACGTGCGAGCGTTGGTTGTGCGCGCCGTAGGCGGAGATTTCTTTCGAGCAGGGGCAGAGGCTGGTCACGGGCACCACCACCTTGATCTCCAGTCGCGGTTCGCCGTGACGGATCTCGCCGATGAAGGTGACGTCGTAATCGAGCAGACTCTGCACCCCGGAGACGGGCGCCTTCTTGCTGATGAAGAAGGGGAAGCGCATCTCGATGTGGCCGGCCTCGGATTCCAGCCGATGCGACATCTCGGTGAGCATCTCCTTGAAGGACGAGACGCTGATGTCGCGCTCGTGGTTGTTGAGCACCTGCACGAAGCGGGACATGTGCGTCCCTTTGAAATCGTGCGGGAGATAGACGTACATATTGAAGGTGGCGACCGTGTGCTGCTCGCTGCCGCCACGCTCGCGCACCCGTACTGGGTGGCGGATATCCTTGATGCCCACCTTGTCGATGGCGATGCGGCGGGTGTCGGCGCTCCCCTGAACGTCGGCAATATCGGTCGCTGTGCGCGCGGCGCAGCAATTGGGTTCGAGCGCTTGCTCCATGGGTCAACTTCCTCGACGGATCTGCACGGCCTGATGCCGGACGATTTGGGTTCTATTAGACCGAAAACAAAGCGAGAGTTGCTCCCGCCGGTCGTGCGATGCGGTGTGCGTTCAGGTGGATTCGGTTCGATCCATCCCTGTCGGTCGGACTCGAAACGGACGGGCTGCAAACCTGGGTATCCAGTGCATCCTGTCCGAATCGAGTCTTCTGGACGTGATGTCGATGTTCCGGTGGGGCTCGGCGCCTCAGCTCTTGCGTCCCAGCAGACCGCTGGCGATCCAGCGTAGCGGGTCGGCTTCGGCCGGGAATATCTCGATGGCCGAGAGTGCCTCGGCGATGAGATTGGCCGCCATCTCCTTCGCCTCGGTCAGTCCCACCAGGGAGGGATAGGTCGCCTTGTTGAGCGCCTGATCGCGGCCTGCGGTCTTGCCGATCTCGGCCGTGTCGCCCTCGACATCGAGTACGTCGTCCTGGATCTGGAAGGCCAGACCGAGACATTTTGCATAGCGATCCAGGCGTTCGGTGTGGTCCGGGTCGAGTGTGCCGTGGCTCAGCATGCCCATCTGGACCGAGGCGCGGATCAGCGCGCCTGTCTTGTGGATGTGAATATGTTCGAGCATGGCGACGTCGAGCGGCTTGCCTTCGGCCGCCAGGTCCATCGCCTGTCCTCCGACCATGCCGCGCGCGCCGCTGGCGCGTGCGAGCGCCTCGACCATGGCGATGCGATGCTCGGCGGCGATTCCGGGGGCCTCGGCCAGCGCCTGGAAGGCCAGGGTCTGGAGCGCGTCGCCGGCGAGGATGGCGGTCGCCTCGTCGTAGGCCTTGTGGCAGGTCGGGCGACCGCGTCGCAGATCGTCGTCGTCCATCGCCGGCAGATCGTCGTGGATCAGCGAATAGGCGTGGATCAGCTCCACGGCGCAGGCCGGGCGGTCGAGCAGGCCCGGCTCGATGCCGAGCGCGGCGCCCGCCGCATAGGTCAGCAGCGGACGCAGCCGCTTGCCGTTGGAGAGCGCCGAGTAGCGCATGGCCTCGTGCAGCCGCGCGGGCTCGACGCTCACGGGAGGCAGCAATTCATCGAGTGTCGTGTCGACGCGCGCTTGACAGCGCGCGCGAAAGGCGTCCAGGTTCTGATCAGTCATGGATGTCGAAAGGCTCTGGCTCGGCGCTGGGCCGTGCGTCGGTAAGGATTCGCACCCGCTGCTCGGCCGCTTCGAGCGACTGTTGACAGCGTCGGGTGAGACCAATCCCGCGCTCGAAGGCCGCCAGCGAGTCCTCAAGGGTCATCTCGCCTTTCTCTAGTGCGTCGATGAGTCCTTCCAGTTCGGTGAGGGCTTGCTCGAAGGTCGGCTCGGGCGGATTGGTTGTTTTCTTCATGGGGTTTGAATCTGAGTTTCCAGGTACGGTACCGTAGGTCCTTTTGGCGGTCAAACCAGCCTCGGTCGAACCAGGGCCTCTGGGTTGGCCATTCTCCCTCATCCAAGTCCCTCCTTAGGAAGATCACGCAGCGCCATGACCGGCAATTACGACGCTTCAGCCATCGAGGTCCTCATGGGTCTCGACCCAGTGCGCAAACGCCCTGGGATGTACACGGACACCAGTCGTCCAAACCACCTGGCCCAAGAGGTCATCGACAACAGCGTCGACGAGGCGCTGGCCGGTCATGCGCGGGCGATCGCCGTGGTGCTCCATGCCGACGGCTCGCTGGAGGTCGCCGACGACGGTCGTGGCATGCCGGTCGACATCCATCCTCAGCAAGGGTTGCCGGGCGTCGAGGTGATCCTCACCAAGCTCCATGCCGGCGGCAAGTTCAGCAACGACAACTATCGTTTCTCCGGCGGTCTGCACGGCGTGGGCGTCTCGGTGGTGAACGCGCTCTCGGGCCGTCTGGAGGTGTGGGTCAAGCGCGGCGGGTATGAGTACCAGATGGCCTTCGAGCATGGCAACAAGGTGAGCGATCTGGTCCAGATCGGCTCGGTCGGGCGCGGCAACACGGGGACCCGGTTGCGCTTCTGGCCCGATCCCAAGTATTTCGACAGCCCCAAGTTCGCCACCCGGCCGCTGACCCATCTGTTGCGGGCCAAGGCGGTGCTCTGTCCGGGGCTGGAGGTGCGTTTTCGCGACGAGATCGCGGCGGACGAGCAGGTCTGGTGCTATCGCGAGGGGCTCAAGGACTATCTGGTTCAGGAACTGAAGGGCGCCGAGACCATCCCTCCCGAGCCCTTCGTCGGCGATCTGGAAGGCCGCACCGAGGCGGTCAACTGGGCCGTCGCCTGGCTGCCCGAGGGCGGCGAGCCGGTGGCCGAGAGCTATGTCAATCTGATCCCGACCGTGCAGGGCGGCACCCATGTCAACGGGCTGCGCAGCGGTCTGACCGAGGCGGTGCGCGAGTTCTGCGAGTTCCGCAACCTGTTGCCGCGCGGGGTCAAGCTGGCGCCGGAGGACATCTGGAACAAGCTCAGCTACATCCTCTCGGTCAAGCTGCTCGATCCTCAGTTCTCGGGCCAGACCAAGGAGCGTCTGTCCTCGCGCGAGTGTGCCGCCTTCGTCTCAGGCGTGGTCAAGGACTCCTTCAGTCTCTGGCTCAACCAGCATGTCGCCGAGGGCGAGCGTATCGCCGAGCTGGCGATCGGTGCCGCCCAGGCCCGTCTGCGCGCCGGGCGCACCGTCACCCGCAAGAAGGTCACCCAGGGGCCGGCACTGCCGGGCAAGCTCGCCGATTGCACCGCGACCGACCCCGAACGGGGCGAGCTGTTCCTGGTCGAGGGCGACTCGGCCGGTGGTTCGGCCAAGCAGGCGCGCGACCGCGAGTTCCAGGCCATCCTGCCGCTGCGCGGCAAGATCCTCAACACCTGGGAGGTCGATCCGGCCGAGGTGCTGGGCTCGCAGGAGGTTCACGACATCGCCGTCGCCATCGGGGTCGATCCCGGCACAGACGATCTCGCCCGGCTGCGGTTCGGCAAGATCTGCATCCTGGCCGATGCCGATTCGGACGGCGCCCACATCGCGACCTTGCTGTGTGCGCTCTTCCTCAAGCATTTCCGGAGACTGGTGGCCGAGGGGCACGTTTATGTCGCCATGCCGCCGCTGTATCGGATCGATGTCGGCAAGCAGGTCTTCTATGCCCTGGACGACGGTGAGAAGCGGGGGATCCTCGATCGTATCGCCGCCGAGAAGATCAAGGGCAAGGTCAATGTCCAGCGCTTCAAGGGGTTGGGCGAGATGAACCCGGCACAGTTGCGCGAGACCACCATCCATCCGGACACCCGGCGTCTGGTGCAGCTCACGGTCGATCCGGACGATGAGAGCGAACGTCTGCTCGACATGCTGCTCGCCAAGAAACGGGCCGCAGATCGAAGGGGTTGGCTGCAACAGAAGGGCGATCTGGCCGAGGTGTGATCCCTTCCGGATCATCCGGCCTCGCCCAGGGGCGAGGGTTAGGCCGCGAAGGCGCAGATGAGGTTGTAGCAGACGTGAACGTCCTCGGACATGTCGAGGAAATTCATGGTTCGTGCCCGCCAGCCCTTGTAGTCGAACCCCTGGTCGAGATGATCCATGTTGCGGAATCCCATGCTCCAGTCGCTGAAGATGCGTTTGTCGATGCTGCCTTCGTAGAGACGGGTGACGTTTCGATGCCGAGAATCGGCCTCGATGCGCTCCATCAGACGCTGGATGCGTGGGTAGCTGCCCTCGATCATCTGCATGAACGAGCCGTTGAGATAGAGCAGGAATCCGGTAATGCCCTGCGCTCGGTTCGCCTCGCGTGAAAAGCCGAGCAGATCCATGAGGTCGTCCTGACTCATGGGCTGGGTCGCCAAGCTTACGTAGAGCACGGCATGGAGATCCTCGGGCATCGCCCCGCGCTCTTGTGCGTCGCTTTCGAGCAGCAAGGAGAGGAATTCCGCCGGCGGCACGGGGCGGTGAAAGAGGTAGCCCTGGACATAGTCGCATCCGATGTCGCGCAGATAGCCGTGCTGGGTTTCGTTCTCGACCCCTTCGGCGACCACCTGGAGCCGCATGGCGCGGGCCATGCTGCATACGGCCGAGACGATGGCCTTGCTGTCGTGCCGCTTGTCGAGACCGTCGACGAACTCGCGGTCGATCTTGAGCAGGCTCACCGGCATGCGCAGCAACTGGACCAGAGACGAATAGCCGGTGCCGAAATCGTCCACGGCCACCCGCAGGCCCAAGTCGGCCAGACGGTGAAGCAGACGGAGATTCGAGGTGACGTCGCTCATCAGCGCAGTCTCGGTCAGTTCGAGCAGGAGGCGGCTCGGGTCCGCCCTCGTGTCGCGCAGGATCTCGGAGAAGGCCTCGACTACCGATTCGTCGTTGAGCTGGCGCGCCGAGATGTTGACGCTGACATAGGGGGCCTGTTCGCCGAAGCGCGCGAACCAGTCGCGTTCGGCCTCGCAGGCGGCCTGAAACACCCATTTGCCGATCGGTACGATGGAGCCGCTCATTTCGGCGATGGGGATGAAGAGCGAAGGTGGGATCTCGCCTGAGGGCGGCATCCAGCGCAGCAGCAGCTCCGCCCCTCGGATGATCTGGCTCTCGGCACAGAGGATGGGCTGGAACCGGATCTCCAATTCCGCGTTCTGGATCGCCTGGCGCAGTCCGTTACTGATGTCGAGCCGTTTGCGCGCCTGTTCGTGGATCTCCTCGCTGAACAAGCGCCAGCCGTCGCGTCCCTGCTCCTTGGCCGAATACATGGCCGTATCCGCGTTGCGCAGCAACTCCTCGGCGCAATGGGTGCGTCCGTGTCCGATGGCGAGCCCGATGCTCGCGGTGGCGAAGAGTTGCCCTCCCTGTAGGTCGAGCGGTTCGCGCAGCGCGTCGTTGAGCCGTTCGGCGAGGCTCACGACGGAGACGGAGTAGTCGACCTGATCGCAGAGGACGACGAATTCGTCTCCACCGAGTCGGCCCACGGTATCCCCAGGTCGGACGTTCTCGACCAGCCGCGTGGCGATCCCTCGCAGCAGCTCGTCCCCGACGCCGTGGCCGTGGGTGTCGTTGATAAGCTTGAACCCGTCGAGATCGATGAAGAGCAGGGCGACCGCGTGGCCCTGTTTCTTCGAGCGCGCCAGAGCGCGTGCGAGACGCTCCTGCATCAGGTCGCGGTTCGGCAGACCGGTCAGCGCATCGTGCGAGGCGCGCCAGACCAGTTCGGTTTCGGCGGTCTTGCGGTCGGTGATATCGCGCAGGGCCGCGACCAGGATCGTCTCGCCGTCCGTGTCGCATCGGGAGATGGACACCTCGACCGGAAAGAGCGCGCCGTCGCGTCGATAGCCGTGGACCTCGGTGCGCATCGCCATGCGTCGCTCTTCGCTTGGCCCTGCCTGGAAGCGCAGGAGGTTGTCGGCGTGCTGGCGGCGCGCCTGGGGCGGGACCAGTTCGTGGATCGAAATTCCCAGCAGTTCGCCGCTGGCGTAGCCGAACAGGTCGTTGGCCCGATGATTGGTCTCGATGATGGTGCCCGAGGAATCGGTGGCGATCACGGCAACGTCGGCCATGGCCAGGAACGCATAGGAGGCGATGGTCTGCTGGAGTCGGGCTGCGTGGGTGTCGAAACAGCTCAGGATGTATCCGGGCCGATCGGTATGCAGGTGTGTGCTGGTCTCGCCGACCACCCGCAGCCGCTTGGACGTTCCGTCGGCGAGCCTTGCCGTGAGTGCGCTTTGCCATTCCGATTGATGCTGGCGCTGAGCCATGAACGCGGCGAGTTCGTCCGCCGACTGCCAGAGCGTGTCGATCGGGACTCCGTGCAGGTTATGCCGCTCATCGAAGCCCCAGAGGCGAAGGAAGGCGCGATTGACGAATGTGATCCCTCCATCCGCATCGGCGCCGATGACGGCCAGCTCTGGCATGTTGCTTGCGACCTGGGGCAGCGCTGTATGGCCTTGGGCCGGGTTGCGCGGCTGTTGGGGCGGCGTCTCGGATGCGCTGGTTTGCTCCGGGATGGGGCCGAAGGATTGAATGATGCTGAAGGTGCCGTCGAACGTGCAGCGCGCCAGATGGGTGGCGAGACGGACGCGGTGGCTGACCGGGTCCATGCGCACGGAACCCTGTGGGCCATCCAGTTCGAGCCGCTCCAGCGCTCGGATGAGCGCGGAAGGCTCTAAGCTTGCGGCCTGCTCGGCGGCCCGGGCGAATCCTCCGATGCAGAGATAGGTGGGTACCCCGATTCCGGCAACGGGCGGCAGCGGGGTTTCGGCGTCCCCCAACTGGTTGCGTAGCGCGGCCAGATAGGCCCGATTCGACGGGCTATCCAGGCCCGTGAAATAGCTTCCGCAGGCGAAGAGTCCCTCGCGTACCTCGGGGGCGAGTCGGGCGGCGACCGACTCGTCGAGCCGGCTTGCCAGGACCGCGATACGGCGCTTCAGTCCGCGCCGAGCGAAGCGAACCAGGAGCGCCGGGAGATCCTTGCGGTCGAAACAGGGCATGAAGACATCGACGCCGGATCGCTCGACGTGATCCAGCAGTGTCTCTATCCGCACCCCATCCAGATCCAGGTGGTCGGTCGAGACCAACTCGCCGCCGATCGCCTCCAGCGCGCGGGTCGCGGAGTCCGTCGTGCCACGCGACCAGGCGTCCCGGCCGCCGGCGATGAAGAATTTGGGGCCGGCGATCCGGGCCATGGTCTCAATCGCGGGCGCGACGTTGTGCGCGGGCAGGGGGGCGAATCGAAAGACCTCCGGCGATGCCTCGTCGAGGGTCGCGCCATGGTCGAGCGCGATGAGCGGACGGCTCGGGCTCGGCGCGGCTGGCGTGCTTGGGTTTCCGATCAGCACGTCGCAGCCGAGCACATCGGTCAGGTGTCGGGTTGCCGCCTCCAGCCCGAGGGTCGGCGCCGCTTCGATCAGCTCGATCGGACGTCCGAGGAGACCGCCTGCGGCGTTGATCTCGGCACAGGCCGCCTGCGCCGAGAGCCTGATTTTTCCGAGCTGGCGGGCATCCACTGCCTTCGCGGGAGGAAGGAGACCCAGCCTGATCGGCTGTGGCGGGCCGTTTTCGATCGGACTCAGTGGGGTGCTCGATGACACGTTGGCAGACCTCCGGTTTAGGTGCGCGTGACGCCGGGAGGCTAGCGTTGATCCGAGAATCCGGTGAGTTCCCACAGCCGATCCAACTCGTCGCGTAGCCTGGCGACCTCGGCCTCCAGCGCCGCGACGCGATCCTCTGCGTGCGTCGTTCCTGACGTCTGTTGGTTCGGCGCGGGCGCGTCCTGGGCTTCCGGCTCGGGATGTCCGCACAGCAGATGGGCATAGCGCTCCTCGCGTTTTCCAGGTAGACGGGGCAGTTCGGTGACGAGCGCGCGCTCATGTCCCGAAAGGCCCTGGATCGTCTTGGCGACGCCCTCCAGATCGGTGAAATCGGCCATGCGGGCGCAATTGACGCGCAGCTCGCCCAGGGTCTGTGGCCCGCGTAGCAGCAGGACGCAAAGCACGGCCTGCTCCTCGCGGCTGAGAAAATAGGTACCGACCATCTTGTGGTCGTAACGCTCGGTACGTCCGTTGGAGCTTTCATGGACCAGGCCACGGTCGCGTAGCCGATTGACCGTGTTCCCGACCTCGCCCTGGCTCAGATGCATCACCGGGTGACGGGCCGTTTTCTGATTGCAGGCGCTGACGAGACCATTGAGCGTGAGCGGGTACTGATCCGGGGTCGTGCGCTGCTTCTCCATCAGGCAACCGATGACACGCGCTTCGAGTGGCGTCAGCTGAGCGGTCGAGCTGGATGAGTCGTCTTGGGTCATGGCTTCGCCTGTTCGTTGAAAGTCGCTGGACTTGGATAGGGATCTTCGCGCGGAATGCCGGTCGAGTCACGGTCGCTTGGATCGGTCGCATGCCTGGAAACCCGCGTCGGCGCGCGGCTCGATCCAGAGACATTCGCCGTTTTTGCGCTTCATATCGAGCACGGCGGTTCGCGGCAACCCCATGACCTCGCGTGTGATGACGTCCATCACCCAGCCGTGGGTGATGACCAGTATATGGGTGCCGACATGGTCGCAAGCGATGGCGCTCAATGCATGTATCACCCGGTCTGCGAATGGGTCGAGCGCCTCGCCGTCCTCGAAGTCGCAGCAGGGATTGCGACGCGCGATCTCCTCGTGCAATCCGGGATGGGTGAGCGACAGCTCCTGCTTCGGCATGCCCTGGATGCGCCCGAAATGGCGTTCCTTGAGGCCCGGGTGATAGTGCGGCGGCCCCAGGTCCCAGGTTGCGGCGATGATCTCGGCGGTTTCGGCCGCCCGTTTCAGTGGGCTGGAACAGATGTGCGAGAACGGGTGATGGGCGAGCTGTTGGGCGAGCTCGCGCGATTGCGCGCGTCCCCGGTCGTTGAGCGGGACGTCGGTCCAGCCTTGCAGGATGCCGGTAAGGTTCCAGTCGGTCTCGCCATGGCGGCTGATGCACAGACGCGTCGTATCGTTCATGCCGAGCCCGCCATCAGATGGCCGACCGCGCGGCGCAGCCGGGTCAGGATCTCCTCGCGCCCGCTGGCGTCCAGGCATCGGGTCAGGTCTCGTGGTGGGCGAAGCTGCAGGCAGACGGCGACTAGAATCGCTGCCTCCTCGGTGGTGACGATCCCATGCTGCAAGGCGGGTGCGAGGCGTTGCTGGGTGAGTTGGTGCAGTAGTGGCAAGCTGGCCTCCAGTGTGCGATGGCCCGCGACGAATCCTCGGAGCTCGTCGTGGTTGTCAGGCTCCAGGTCCGTTGGGGCGAGATGCGGTGGCGGGTCGAGGGTGCGGATGAGTGCGGCTGCGATCGAGGGCGTCAGTCGACGCAGCGGTCCGGCGAGCAGGACCGGCAGTCGCGCCGCCAGGCGCCCCTGGGCGCGGCGGATGAGGCGGTTGCCCCGATCGCTCGCCGCCCCGGCAACCACGACCGCATGCTCGCCGCTCGCCGCGTTGCGGCTGGTGCCGATCTGTAGCGTCGCATGGCCGCAATGGTGCCAGAAGCGCACTAGCTCGGGGGTGGCGCCGAAGCTGGCGCCGACCAGATCGAGATTCTCGCTCGCCGCCTGTCGGAGTACCAGATGCAACAGCATGCGGCCGAGACCTCGGCGTGCGGCCATCGGATGCACGGCGATGCGGATCACCCGTAGATAGCGCAGTCGTGGCGCCTCCATCAGACCGGCATGGGCCGAGAGCGTTTGGGGCAGCAGATGGCCGCGCGGACGGCGGTGTCCCATAAAGATGGCCTCGCGCAGTGAGGCGTCCTCGAAGCCGCCTTCCTCGGCCGCGAGCAGCGTGGCGGCGACATGCCCGTTGTGGCGCAGCACCAGCACACGAACGTTGGGGCCATCCAGAAGCATGCGCAGATCCATGGGGCGGGTCTGGTAGTGGGCCAGCACCAGGAGTCCGAACAGCTCGCCGAGCGTCCTTTCGTCCTTGGCGAGCGCGTCCCGGTCGAGCCGCTCGAAGCGGCAGCTCCCCGGACTCGCCGACGCCAGCCTATCGTCGGGCGCCGGGGTGGCGTCGAGCAGCAGCGCGCGCAGGGTCAGCGCCTCCAGCGGGTCCTCAGGTGCCCAGCGGATCGGTGTGGACAGCTCGATCGCGCGCCAGTCGGGCGTGAGCCGGTCGAGCGTTGCGCGAAAGCGGATCTCGAAGCCGCGTCCGGTGCCCTCGTAGCCGTGAACCGTGGTCGAGAAGACGATTCGGCGATAGTGCGCGAGCAGGGCGTCGAGCAGTGGGGTCGGAATGGCAGCCGCCTCGTCGATCAGCAGCAGATCGGCCTCGGGGCGTTCCTCGACGATGGCGTCCGGCGACAGGAACAGAATCCGCTCCCTGGCGTCCGGTCGCTCGGCCTCCGTCAGCAGGGTGTCGAGATGGGCGAGGACGCTGTCGACGCTGGCGCGCTTGGGCGCAGTCAGCAGGATGCGCAGCCCCGTCTCGCACAGCAGGCGTCCGGCGGCGATGCCCAGCGCGGCGCTCTTGCCGCGTCCGCGATGCGCCGTCATCACCAGCGGACGGCGCGCGCGACCGCGTGCGGTCTTGAGGATGGCCTCGACCGCGTGCGACTGATCGGCGGTGCAGGGCTGGCTGTCCCTCGATCGGTTTCCTGGCGGTTCTGGTTGCGTACATGCCTCGATGGATGTCCATCGGGCCGGCTCCGTGTCGGATTCGCGCAGATGCAGGATGCCCTCGGCGTCCTGGAGCGTTCGGACCAATCGGGCCAGGAAGCGTCCGCCGACCGATTCGGCGCCGTGCGGCCAGACGGCGATGCGCTCGGCCTGGGGATCCGGCAGATCGGCCCAGAGGTCGAGCGGCGGGGCGAGCAGGATCAGCAGCCCGCCGCCGCGAATGGCCCCGGTGGCGGCCCCGAATCCGTCCGGATCGAACCCGCTGTGGGCGTCGAAGACCAGAAGGTCCAAGTCTTGGCCAAGCAGGGCGAGCGCGGAGCGCATCGGGCGGGCATGGGGTGCGATGGGGCGGTCGGAGAGCCAGACGGATTGGGCTCCCGCGAGTTTGTCCACCAACTCCCGTGCCCGATCGGCCGTCCACTCCGCCGAGCCGCTGAGGAGCAGGGTGCGTCGCTGGTTGGCCGAACGGGCCTGGTCGATCAGCTGGATGAGAGGGTCCTGCCGTTCGTTCATGAGGGGCTATTTGAACAGATCGTCGGCGGCGCTGCGTAGCTGGTCCGGGTCCGCCCGGCCGTTTCCGGCGGCATCGGGCGAGGTCGGTTCGAACAGCTCGCAGAAGTTCGCCCGGGTCTTGTCCAGAACCCGTTCCACCATGGGCTCGCGACACGCGTTGGCCCGTCCGGGGGCGTAATGGGCGCAGTTGCGGCAGCAGCGGGTCGGTTTGTCGCATGCGCGGCAGCTTGCCTCGCGTCCGTAGTCGGCGGCGGTTAGCGCGCGGCCGCAGTTCCAGCAGTGACCCAGGACAATGTCCGACATCGTTCGACCTCCCAACAGGATCGGATCATGAATGTGCGCCGATCATAATCAATCGGGAGGCGGCGGACATGGGGCTCCTGCCCATCGCCGTCCATTCAGGACCAACCGAGCGTGATGGCCGCGAGCGCCAGATAGCGCCCGCCCTTGGCGAGCGTCACCAGACAGAGAAAGCGCCAGAGCGGTTCGTGCAGGACTCCGGCGATCAATGTGAGCGGGTCGCCCACGACCGGGGTCCAGCTCAGGAGTAGCGACCAATGACCGGCGCGGCCATAGAAGGACTCGGCCCGTTCGAGTTGTTCAGGGCCAACGGGGAACCAGGGGCGGTCGCGCCAACGTACCAGGGAACGCCCGAGCCACCAATTGACGACCGAGCCCAATACGTTGCCGATCGTGGCGACCGCCAGCAGGCCCCAGGCGGAATAGTCGCCAGACAGCAGCAGCCCGACCAGCAGCGCCTCGGACTGCAACGGCAGCAGGGTGGCCGCGCCCAGCGCCGACAGGAACAGTGCCAGGTAGCCGGACAGTTCCAGCATGAGGGAATTCGGGCCTCAGTCGCCTTGATTCGGTGCGGTCTCTATGCGTGCACGCGGATCGACGAACGCCTGTTCGATGTTCGGCGCTTTTGACGTCCTTGAGACCTGTTGCGTGTTGGAGCGGGGCCGCAGTGGCCGCGACCCGCTGGAGGGTTTTCCAGGACGGATCGCGCGCGTGCGCCTTATTGGCCGTTATCCGGATTCTGCTCGTGCTTCGTCGGGGCCACGGGGATGCAGCGGATTCCGAGCGCGCGGCGGACGACGGTGGTCGCCGTGGCGTCGTCTGATTTGAGTGCGTCTTGCGGCTCTTCGGTTTCCTCGGATTCCACTTGCGCTTCATTCGGGCTGCGGGGGGCGCAGCGGATTCCGAACGCGTGGCGGACGATGGTGGTCTTCATGGTGAAGTCTGGCTCCAGTGAATGCCGGTCAACCCGGTCTCGACAGCTGTTCGAGCGGTCTCCCAGTCGGGTGGTTGAGTCTGCGCAGCCTTCATGGCCGTGTCGACCGCTGTCCGCGCTCGGTTCAGCGGCAGCCATCCGAGCCTGGTCTCGGCCCGATAGCGTTCGGCGGCGCCGGTTTGCGTTTCGAACCGGATGGCGATCCAGCGATCCCCATCGGCCTCGCGTCCCAGCGCGGACAGCACATCGTCCTGCTCCTCCTGGATTTCCTCATCCTCCGCCGGAAGCCCCAGCAGGGTCAAGTCGTCGCGCGCATTCTGGATCGCGACCCGTAGCAGGCCCGCTTCATGGTCGGCGATCGCCGATCGGGCCCGTTCCAGGTTGTCGTGGATGTCGCTGGCGAGCGTTTGGACCATCGGCCACTGCCGCTGGTGCTTGGGGGGCGGCTGTCCCTGATCGGACGCTGTGGGCGCGGCAAAGGTGTCACCGCAGTTGAGCGCCAAGAGGGCGGGAAGGATGCACGCGAGCTGTCGGTTGAGGTAAGGCATGGGGCGAGCTCCAGAGGGATTCCTGATGCGCTTGGGCAAATCATGGGCCAAGCTCGCTGGTTGTAAGCGACGGCGGATGCGTTCCCCGGAGAGGGAGGCATCGGGTCTTTATCACCACAATGCCCCATATAGATTGGTTGATATGAACCAATGGTGGCGCTGTCGAACGCTGCTCTCCCACGTTTGGCACGCAACCCAGCGCCTGTGGTTCGGATGGTCCTGTCAGTCGGGAAACGATGTGACGAGATTCCGCTCGCCGATTCGCAAGGGCATCCCGGCATGACTGGATCCCGGACCGGGCGCGCCGGTCCAGGTCCTGGGGTTCGCGGGCGAGCCCGCCGATCAGGGCTTGATGTAGGTGAATCCCATCTGCTGCAGTCGTGAGAGCTCCGCGACGCCGCTCGGGACGATGTCCGCGTCCTCTACATCGTAGAGCGCGTCCCTGGGAATGTTGCGTCCCTTCAGCGTGTTGGCGCAGACCTCGAAGGCGACGCCCTGCTGTTTGAGGCCGGCGATCCGGGCCTGCATCTCCGAGGTCGCGTTGGCGTTCTTCATCTTGGTGCCTTCCAGATAATCCGGATCCATCACCAGCGAGACGCCGTCACCATGCATCACGATCTTGAGCTCGATGTTGTCGGCGCCGACGGCATTGACGTGGTTCTGTACGTTGCGCAAGGCGGCGACCTGCGCCTGGGCGTCGTCGCCGTTGACGTGATAGACGACCTTTTGCTTTCCATAGCGATCGTTGGCCAGAAGCGGGCTGCTCAGCGTGATGGCGATCAGAATGAGGGCGAGCGTTTCTAATGGGCGTTTCATCATCGTCTCCAATGGGGTCTTATTGGTTGTCGTGGATGACGCCGACCTTGCCCGTCCGGAGCGCAGCCGACGCGGGATCCGCGAAAGACGCCGGATCCTCCCGAAGAGCACGCGGGGCGCGTCTTCCGGGATCTGAACTGCTCCTGATGATGCGGCGAGCCTTCATCCGATTCCGCCCCCGATGAAGACGCCCCTGTGACGGGCGAGCGAAGGCGGGTGGTTGACGGCTCTCGACGGCCCGAGCGTGCAGGCCGATCGTGGGCAGATAGGGGCGCGACCGAAGGGTCGCAATGGTGGTGTGGCCTTGGGGGCGTGGCATGCTTGATGCTTGGATTGTCCCGAGTCCGATGGTCGCGCGGCCTGTCGCAGTGGTCGCGTCTCCATCGGGACTCGGGTTTTTCACGACATCTCGCTGGAGGTACGCACCATGGGTATTATGATGATCTCCCCATTGCTCTCGCTGCTGGCCGGGGTGGCTATCCTCGTCTGGCCAAGGCTTCTCAGTTATATCGTCGCCTTCTATCTCATCTTTTTCGGTCTGCTCGGCTTCATGGCTCAGATGCAATGAGGCGCGTGCGGCATGCCCCTTTTTCGCAACCATCCATTGGACGCTGACCATGCCCGAATCCCATCCCAACGCCCCACGCGACTATCTCAACCTCAACATCCGAGGCATGGGGCCGTCCGCGACTCTGGCCATCAACGCGCGTAGCGCCGCATTGGCCGCAGAGGGGCGCAAGATCTATCGCATGGGGCTCGGGCAGTCGCCGTTTCCGGTGCCCGATCCGGTGGTTGCCGCGCTACGCGAGAACGCCCATCAGAAGGCCTATCTGCCGGTCCGTGGCTTGCCCGAGCTGCACCGCGCCATTGGCGGCTACCTGAAGCGCACCCAGGGCATCGAGTATCCGGAGAGCCACATCCTGGTCGGTCCCGGCACCAAGGAGCTGATGTTCATCGTCCAGCTCACCTATTACGGCGAGCTGGTCATTCCCAATCCGAGCTGGGTCTCCTACGCGCCCCAGGCACGTATCATCGGCCGTCATCTGCAATGGCTGCCGACGCGTCCCGAGACCGGTCACGGCGTCACCCCGGCCGTGCTCGACGCCCATTGCCGACTGGACCCCGACCGTCCGCGACTGCTGATCCTGAACTATCCCGGCAACCCGAGCGGAACCGCCTATGAGGCGGACCAGCTGGCCGAGATCGCCGAGGTCGCTCGTCGCTACCGGGTGTTGGTGCTCTCCGACGAGATCTACGGCGGACTGCGCTTCGATGGCGCTCACGTCTCCATCGCCCGCTTCTATCCCGAAGGCACCATCATCAGCGACGGTCTGAGCAAATGGTGCGGGGCAGGGGGCTGGCGCGTCGGTGCCCTGGCCTTTCCTGAGGAGCTCGATTGGCTGGCCAAGGCCATGGCCGTCGTGGCCAGCGAGACCTTCACCTCCACGAGCGCGCCGATCCAGTACGCCGCCGTGCGCGGCTTCTCGCCCGATCCCGAGATCGATCGCTATCTGGACCGCTCCCGGCGCATCCTCGCCGCGCTTTCGGGCTTCGCCTTCCGCACCCTGACCGCCTGCGGTGCCGATGTCTGCGAGCCGAAGGGCGCCTTCTATCTCTTCCCTGACTTCGGCAACCTGAGCGAAACACTGAACCGTCGTGGCGTGCACAGCGGCGCCGAGCTCTGCGAACGTCTGCTGGAGGATACCGGCGTCGCCACCCTCCCTGGCGATGTCTTCGGGCGTGCCGCGAACGAATTCTTCATGCGTCTGGCCACCGTGGACTTCGACGGCGCCGCCGCGCTGGCCGCGCTCGACGACGAAAGGCCCGTCGACGAGACGTTCCTGCGCGACCACTGCGGATCCGTCGTTACGGCACTGGAGCGCATTGCGGATTGGATGGCGGGGTGAGGCCCGAAAACGGGACGTCGTTCAGACGGTTCGTCAATGTGGTGAGGAACGAACCGCATCGGTCGCCACGGATAGCGGTGCTATGCGCATTTGGATATCTGACCTGCAGACCGCCATGGGTCGATTTGGAGTGCGCGGCAGCGGCGATGGCTAAGGCGCTGCCTCGTTCGACCTTGAATGTTGGCCACTGTCGACCGGGTGCACGTCTTCCTTCTCGTCCCTCAGCTTCAGAAACACCCGATGTCCGCCGGGTTGAGCCTCGTTCGCATATCCCCACCCGAGCCGCTCCGTCAGCTGAGCGGTCAATTGCAGACCCAATCCGAATCCAAGCGACTGTGGTGCCTCGTCCCTCGGCTCGGGACTGCTGTTGAGGATTTCGATCCGCTCCTGGATCTGGCGGATGCGGATCTCTCCGTCCCAGGTGTGCTGAAAGGCGTTCCGAATGAGATTGCCGAGAACGATACGCGCGGGAACCTCGGGCAGCCTGAGACGGCAGGGATGGGTGACGAGGCTGACCGAAACGCGTTTTTCGTTGAGCAGATAGCGCATCTCCTCGACCAGCTCGCGGATGAGCGTGTCGATCTCGATCGGATGCGTCGCAGGCGCCTCGCGATCGTCGCGGCTCAGCCAGAGCAGGGTCTCGGTCAGATGCTGCATGCTGAGACTGGCCCGGTTCATCCGCTCGACCACCTGGGTCTGACGGGCGTCGATCGGGGCCGCGCTCGTTTCCTGCAACCGCGAGAGCAGCTCCAGATTGCTGCGCATGACGGCGATCGGGGTGCGCAGCTCGTGACTGGCATGGCGTAGAAAGCGGTGTTCGCGCTCCAGACTGTCCTGCACCGATGAGAGGCTGGTCCGGATCAGCTCGGCGAGTGCGTTCAGCTCCGGATAGGAGAAGTCCGGCGGCGGTTCGCGCAGACGCTGTGGATCGAGCGATCCGGTCCAGCGGCCGAGCGCGGCGACAGGGCGCGCGATGCGCCGCAGAAGCAGCCAGATGATGAGAGCCAGTGTCGCCGCGATGAGCCCGCTGATCGTCAGCAAGGTCTGCATGGAGCGGGTGGCGTTGCGGCCGATGATCTTGGGTGCGTTCGCGGTCGTGGCGGTCTTGGCGACGAAGAGCGTTTGACCCTGGCGCTCCAAGCGCATCGCGAAATGGATGACGTCCGGATGCTCGAACCAGTGAGACGCGCGCTGTTTGTAAAGCGTATAGAGATCCTCCGGCGGCCTTGGGAAGGCGGCGCGGATCTCGGGAGGCATCCGTTCCCACTGACGGGTGATGGCATAGCCGCTGAAGAGGCTCGGGGCGCCGTCCTGTCCGGAGTGGATGCGGTCCAGATAGCGATCGACGGTTCGGTCCATGTTGCTGGCGACGATGTTGTCCATGCCGCGAATGAAGAACTGAACCGAGAGCCAGGAGTAGCCGACCACCAGGACGCAGCCCAGGGCCAGAAAGGAGAAGATCAGAAACCATTTGAGGCTCAGTTGTCGGCGTGCACGGATCGCAACGGCCTGCCTGCTCATGCATCCCGATCCTTGAGCGCGAAACCGTGACCTTGGACGGTCTGGATGAGCGGGGTGGGGAAGGGCGCGTCGACCGCCTTACGCAGATGGAAGAGATGCACCTTGAGGCTGTCGCTGTCCGGCATCTTCTCGCCCCAGACCGCCGCTTCCAGCGCCTGTCGCGAAACCACAGCCGGCGAGGCGCGCATCAGGGCCTCCAGCAGCCGCCAGCCGGTCGGGGTCAGCTTGAGGGACCGTCCCGCGCGGGTCGCCGACCGCTCGGCCAGGTTCATCTCCAGATCGGCGCAGCGCAGACACTGGGCCTGACCGCTGCGGCGCCGAGCCAGTGCCCGGACCCGAACCACCAGCTCCTGGAGCGCGAACGGCTTGACCAGATAGTCGTCGGTGCCGGCGCGAAAGCCCTCCAGCTTGTCGTCGAGCCGATCGCGGGCGGTGAGCATCAGGATCGGGGTGTCGTTGCCGTCCGTGCGCAGACGTTGGCAGACGCTCAGACCGTCGAGCCGGGGCAGGTTGAGATCCAGCAGCAGGGCGTCGTAGCGTCCGCGCCGCATCAGCTCCAGTCCGGCCATGCCGTTGCTGGCATGGTCGCAGCGGATACCTTCCAGATCCAGGTAATCGACCAGGGTCTGGGCCAGATCCAGATCGTCCTCGACCAGCAGCAGGCTCAGCATGGCTGCGCCTCCCCGCGAGCCCGGCGTAGGGCGCAATAGCGATAGCGTATTGCGCCGCATGACCCCATGCGGCCCGTTCTTCGCTGCCGAGGTTGTCGGAGAGACGCTGAAAAGTCGACGAATGGGGGGCGAAAGGAACCTGTCGCGTAGGGCGCGGCTTGCCTTTCGGCGCAATAGCGATAGCGTATTGCGCCGCATGACCCCATGCGGCCCGTTCTTCGCTGCTGAGGTTGGCGGAGATGCGCTGAACCGTTGAAGAATAGAGGTCGAAAGAAACCTGGCGCGTAGGGCACGGCCTGCCTTTCGGCGCAATACGCTGCGCTATTGCGCCCTACGTGTTCGCTCAGCATGGGTGCTTCTCTTCCTTGATGCGGGAGGAGAGACGGTCACGCAGCCTCCCGATCAGCGTGACGACATCCTGCTGGATCAGCAGCAGGGCCGGGATGAAGATGAGCGTGATGAAGGTCGCGAACATGATGCCGTACCCCAGCGAGACCGCCGCCGGGATGAGGAACTGTGCCTGTAGCGAGGTCTCGCCGAGCAGCGGCACCAGGCCGGCGAAGGTGGTGAAGGAGGTCAGGAGCACCGCCCGCAGCCGGTCGAGTCCGGCGTGCGCGGCGGCCTCGCGCACGTCGTCGGCGCGCTTGTGCAGCTCGTTGAAGCGCGCAGTCAGCAGCAGGCTGTCGTTCACCACCACGCCGCTGAGGGCGATGATGCCGTTGAGCGAGAGGATGCCGAGCGAGAGTCCGTTGATCCAGTGCCCCAGGATGGCCCCGACGATGCCGAATGGGATGGCCGTCATGATCAGCAGCGGCTGGACGTAGGAGCCCAGCGGAATCGCCAGCAGCAGATAGATGAGCAGTAGCGCCAGCATGAACATCTGGGTCATGGACGCCTGGGTCTCGGCCTGCTCCTCGGCCTCGCCGGCGAAATGGATGTCGAGCCCCGGATACTGGCGCTCGAGCTGTGGGGCTACATCGGACTGCAGCTGGGTGACCAGCTCGGTCGCCGAGAGCTGGTCCTTGTCGAGGTCGGACGAGATATAGACCGCGCGCTTGCCGTCGATGCGGGTGATGGTGTCGCGGGTGTAGCCGAAGGTCAGTGTCGCCACGCTGGCGAGCGGCACCACCGATCCGTCCGGCGTGCGCACCCGGGCCTGGAGCACGTCGGCCGCGCTCTGACGGTCGATCTCCGGATAGCGGACCTTGACCTCGATCTCGTCGCTGTCGCGCTGATAGCGCTGCACCACCTGACCGCTGAAGGACTGCAGCACCTGGACGGCGAGGGCGCTGGTGGTCATCCCCAGCGCCCGTCCCTGCTGGGTCAGCTCCAGTCGCAGCTGGGGCTGGCCGGGTTCCAGGTTGTCCTCGATGCCGAAGACGGCGGGGATGCGCTCCAGATGCGCCTTGAGCGCCTCGCCGGCCAGGGTCAGCACCTCGTCGTCGTTGGCGCGCAGCTCCACCCGCAGCGCCGAGACCATGCGCCGGAAGCTCTGGACATTGAGGGTGCGCACGCCCTCCGGCAGTCCGGCCGCCTCGCGCCAGCGCTTGGTGAAGACACGGATGTCGTAGGGCGGATCGGCGTGCAGCTCGACCGTCACCGTCCCGGATTGGTCGCCCGAGGAGAGCACCTGCAGATTGGCGATGCCGCTCTCGTCCGCGTTCCCGCGCAACTCGCGGTCGATCGCGTAGGCCAGCGATTCGAGCCGGTCGAGCGCCCGATGGGTCTGGCCGAAGCTGGCGTCGTTGCGCATGGCGACCTGGGCGCGCACCGTGTCGCCAACGATGTCCGGGAAGAAGCTGAGACGGACCGCGCCGGTGAAGGGCATGGAGATCACCAGCACCAGCACGGTCAGGAAGACGAGGACGGTCGCGTAGCGATGGATCAGCGCCTGCTCCAGCAGCGGCCGGTAGAGACGGTCGCGGAAGAGGGTCAGCCCCAGATCCGCCCCGCGCTGCACCCATTGCCAGCCGCGCAGCAGCGGATTGCGGGTCGGCCGGCGATGCGTCTTGAGATGGGCCAGATGGGCCGGCAGGATCAGCTTGGACTCGACGATCGAGAGGATCAGGCAGATGGCCACCACGTCGGCGAACTGGGCGTAGAGCTCGCCCAGATGCCCCTGGATCTGGGACAGGGCGTAGAAGGCGGCGACCGTGGTGAAGACGCCGAAGAGCGTCGGCACCGCCACCCTCAGCGTCCCCCGGATGGTGTTGCCCAGGGTGTCGCCGCGCTCGGAGCGCAGTGTGTAGACGCTCTCGCCGACCACCACCGCGTCGTCGACCACGATGCCTAGGGCCATGATGAAGCCGAAGGTGGTGAAGGCGTTGAGCGAGAGCCCCATGAAGCCGTCGCCCATGAAATAGAGGGTGCCGAAGAAGATGAAGGGCAGCCCCATGGCGACCCAGAAGGCCAGGGTCAGATCGAGGAAGGCGGCGAGCAGCACGAACACCAGCAGGATGCCGGTCAGGGCGTTGCGCACCAGCAGTTCGAGCCGGCTCTGGATGCTCTCGCTGCGGTCGTACCAGGTCGCCAGCTCGACGCCCTTCGGCAGATCGCCGCTCGTCTGCCAGACGTCCGCGACCCGGCGCGCGGCGTTGACCGTGTCGATGATGTCGTCCTGCCCGGTGGTGACCACCTGTAGCCCGATGCTGTCCTGCCCCTGATAGCGCAGGAGCGAGGAGGTGAGGTCGTCGTAGGCGTCGCGGATCCGGGTCACGTCGCCGAGACGGATCTCGCGCCCGTCGGCGGCCGTGATCAGAGGGATGGCGGCGAATTCCTCCACCCGGTAGGCCTGCTCCGAGGCCTTGAGTTGCAGATAGAGGTCGCGGTCGCGCAGCACCGCCGTCATGGTGTTGGAGGATCCGGCGTTGACCGCCTCCTCCACGTCCGAGAGCGAGAGTCCGTAGGCCTGCAGCCGGCCCTCGTCGATCTCGACCACCATCATGGGGTCCAGCCAGCCCGAGATGGTGACTCGGCTGATTTCGGGTGTGGCCATGAGGTCGGACTTGAGCTCGTCGGCCAGGCGCTGCAGGGTGTGGCGGTCGGCATCGCCGTAGAGCTGCAGCCAGAGCGAGTGTTCCTCGCGCTCGGCCTTCTGGATGACCGGATTCTTGGCGTCGGCCGGGAAGGTCGAGATGGCGTCGACCTTGGTCTTGACGTCGGTCAGCAGGGTATCGAGATCGTAGTCCGACTGCTTCTCGATAGTGACGGTGACGCCGCTGCCGGTCGAGCTGCTGGTGATGCTGTCGATGCCGGTGACGCCCTCGAGCTGATCCTCGATCTTGATCGCCAGCCCTTCCTCGGACTGCTGGGCCGAGCCGCTGTCGTAGGAGACGGACACCGTGATGCTGTTCGGCTCCAGGCTGGGAAAGGCCTCCTTGCGCAGATCGCCAGCGGCGAAGACGCCCGCGAGGATCACCAGGATCATCAGTAGGTTGGCCGCGACCGGGTTGCGCGCGAACCAGCCGATGATGCCGCCCCTGTCAGTCCTCATCGCGCGATACCTCGACCGGATTGACCGCCATGCCCGGCAGATAGCCGTTCAGCGGATGGACCAGTACCTGCTGCTCGGTGCCGCGCAGCGTCTCGGGCACCTCGATATAGATGCCCTGGGCGTCGCTGAACACCGGCTCGGCGGCGAAGCTCTCCAGGTTGCCCTCCGGGTCGACCCGCCAGATCTCGCCGCGCTGGCTGAGCGCGGCGCTCGGCAGACGCCAGAGCCCGTCGAGCTCGCGGCCCGCCACCTCGGCCTCCACGAAGGTGCCGGGCAGAAGGGGCGGCGAACGGTCGAGCGGATGGTCGACGGCGATCACCAGTGCGCGCTGGCGGGTGGTCTCGTCCAGATGGCGCTCGGCGCGCAGCACCCGCCCGGTCCAGACCTGGCCGTCCTCGACGCTGGTGAGCCTGGCGGGCCAGTCGCCCCGGGTCAGGGTTTGCGTGTCCGGCAAGGTGCTCCAGTCGCGCGCCGAGAGCGCGACCGAGACCTCCAGCCGATCCAGACTGTAGAGCGAAGCGACCTGGGTGCCGGCCTGGACATAGCTGCCGGGCGCGACAGTGCGCTCGACCACCAGGGCATCGAAGGGGGCGGTGATGCGGGTCTCGGCCAGATCCTCGCGGGCGCTGACCAGGGTCGCCTCGGCATGGGCCACCGCAGCCTTGGCCGCCGCCAGCTGGGGCTTGCGCAGGACCAGCTCCGAGTCCGGCTTGCCGCGCAGCCCAGAGGCCTTCCATTCGGCCGCCGCCTGGACGCCCTGGCGCTGCTCTTCGAGTAGGGCCAGCTGGGCCGAGGCCAGATCGTTCTGGGCGCTGGCGACAGCGGCGCGATAGTCGCTGTCCTCCAGCTGCACCAGGACATCGCCCTTGGCGACCCGCTGACCGGATTCGAGATGTTCCGACAGCGCGTCGACACGGCCAGAGACCTGGGCCGTCAGGGTCAGGGCATAGTGCGCCCGGGCCTCCCCGTAGCCGCTCACCTGGGCCTGATAGCGCGCAGGTGTCACCCGCACTACGCGCACGTCCGGACGCTGGGTGGGCGTGCCTGCTCCCTTCGGGGCAGCTCCACCGGGTGGCGCCGATTCCGAGGGTCCGCCCTTAGGCTCGGGCTTGGAGCTGGTTTGGCTCGGCGGCCCGCCGGCTCCGGGTGATCCACCCGATCGGCCACCCGGGCCATTCAGGTGGGTCTGTACATAGAGTCCGGCGCCGGCCAGCAAGACCAGAGCGGCGATGAAGACCAGCCATTGTCTGGAGCGCGGACTCATGCGCGCGTCCCCAGCCCAAGGGCGAGCCCGAGCACGACACGGTTCGCCAGGCGTTCGTAACGAAGGTTGTCCAACTGCGCCTCCAGATCATAGGTCTGCTTCTGGACGCTCAGCAGATCCAGGATGTCGACCAGCCCGGCCCGGTAGCTGCGTTCGTACTGGGCCAGGTTGTTGCGTGCGGCGGTCAGGGCCGCCTTGACATGGGTCTGACGCTCGGCAAGCGTCCGTTCCTGTCCCAGCGCGTCCTCGACCTCCTGCACGGCGGTCAGCAAGGTCTCGCGATAGGCCTGGTAGGCCTGGGCCGTCTGTAACTTGGCGATTTCGGCGGCCGCGCGTAGCTGTCCGCCCCGGTAGAGGGGCGCGGTCAGCTGACCCAGCAGCGACCAGAGCGGATCCTGAAGCAGGGTCGCGCTCGGCTTGGCCGCCGCATCGGAGAGGGCCGCCTGCAGACTGATGCTGGGCAGCAGATCCTTGTAGGCGACCGAGGTGCGCAGATCGGCCGCCTGGATGGCTGCATAGGCGGCCTGGAGGTCAGGGCGGCGCTGGAGCGTCTGATCCGGCAGGGCGGCGAGGGGAGGGAGCACCTGCGGATAGTCGGCGGGAAAGTCGATCGTCTCGGTTCCGCCGACACGTCCCAGCAGCACCCTGAGCGCGCGCTGGCGCTGTGCCAGGGATTCGCGATACCGGGCGAGCGAGGCCCTCGAACTGGCCGCCGAGCTGCGCGCGCTGTCCAGATCCTCCAGGCGGCCGAGCCCGCTGCGGTAGCGCTGTAGGATGAAGTCGGCGTTCTGCTCCAGGGTGGCGAGCCGGCGCTGTTCGATCTCGATGGCGTGACGGTCGGCGATCAGACCCAGCCAGTTCTCCATCAGGTCCGCCGCCAGTGCGTCGCGGGCCGAGCGATAGAGCGCCTGCTGCTCCTCGACGTCCTTCTCGGCGGCCTGATAGTCCTCCGACAGCTTGCCCCAGAGATCCACCTCCCAGCTCACCGTGACCGAGCTGCCATAGGCCGGATCGCCGAACTGCTCGCGCGATCCCGAGGCCGAGCCCTCGACCGACGGCAGCCGCGCGGCCCCGGTCTGACGCCGCTGGGCACGGGTGATCCGCAATGTGGTCAGGGTCTGTTGAAGGCTCGGATTGGCCGCCAATGCCTCCTTGACCAGCGCATCCAGCTCGGGCGAGCGGATCAGATCGTCGAGATAGGCGGACGGCACCGCCTCCGGCTGCGGAGACCAGGCCGGAACCTGCTCGGCATCGCGCACGGCCTGGGCGGCCAGATCCGGCCGTGTCGGTCCCAGGGCGCAGCCGCAGACCAGAGCGGCCAGGCCGAAGGCGATGCCCTGCTGTATGAATAACTTCGATCGCATTGATGAGCCTGAGAAGAACTGCCGAACCTCTAAGAGCGCAAAGCGCGCAAAGGGTTTCAATGGCTCACGCCCTTGGCGAAGCCCGGCTAGAGGTCGAAGGACGCTGAAGATTCACAACCTCGCATTTCTTAGCGTCCTTCGCGCCTTTGCGGTTCAAATTTTCCGATTTCTGAAAGATACGCCTGGAGGGGTTAAGGGCGGGTTAAGCGGCTCAAAGTCCGTCGACGGGGCTCTTCACCGGCAGGACACCAGGCCGGTTCATGACGTGCGTATAGATCATGGTGGTCGAGACGTCCGCATGTCCGAGCAGTTCCTGGACCGTGCGGATGTCTCATGGTCGTCTTCACCCCATCCTTGGCCCCCTTGCCGTCGCGGATGACGATGCGGCGGTTGCCGAAATCGAGATCCCCGACGCGCAGCCGGATGCATTCCATCAGCCGCATCCCGGTCCCGTACATGAGCCGCGCCATGAGCGCCCGCGTCCCGGTCAGCTGGTCGAACAGGGCGCGAATCTCGTCCCGGGTCAAGACGACCGGTACGCGCGGCGGCCGCCGGGCGCGCGTGAAGCGCAGCTCGTCCAAAGGCCGCTCCAGGACATGGCGAAACAGGAACACCAGCGCATTGAGCGCCTGGTTCTGGGTACTACTGGCCGCGACACCCTGATCGGCCGCCAGATGGGCCAGGAAACGCTCGACGTCCGCTGGTCCCTAAGTTGCCGGATCCGAATTGCCGCAAAAGCGCATAAAGCAGTGACAGCAATAGCATAGGTCTGCTCGGTCCGGATGACATAGCGCCTCGCGCGCATTATGCGCGCGAGCGACTTCAACAGATCGAGATCCTCTGCCGAGCGTTGGAAATATGAGTGGTTCTCAATCGCCTCCTCAAGCGTCAGTGTTCATACAAGGATCGGGTGATCCGATGCCAGATTCTTCGCCGTCGATTTCCAATCGAGCTGTTCCGCGCCCCGATTATGCGCCAGATCAATGAGAAGCAGTTGCACGATATACACGATTTAGAGACACTTCAGGTCAGTCAAACGCTGCTCACGGATATAACGAGGGAAGAAGGCCGTGATTTGCTCATTTGTCACCTCACGCATACGCGCCGGGCGCATCGCCTCGATGAATACCTCCACGCGTTTAACATACCACTTGCGTTGTTTGTGTAGGATGCGATGGCGCTCCAAGAGCGACAGGTATCGATCCCAGCCGGATGGGTTTCCATATTCACGGCGGGTAGGGGACAAGGCAATCGCATTATCGTGCAGAGCGTGTCGTCTCGTGCTTACATCTTCTGGAGGTGCGAGACGCTGCTTAATTTTTAATTTCTGGAGCCCCTATTTGCTATATGAAACATATGTTTAAGTAGATGATTTGCATGTCGGCTTCAAGATCTAAATTACGCCCAATACGTAATTCATTTCCAATCTTTAGTAAGAATTAGGACGTACTCGATGCCAGATGCGCAGCACTCGAAGCAACTCGATTCTGTCATACAGAAATTCTTAGAAGGCTGTAAAAAAATTATTGATGAATCCCGTCCAGATGGGTTGTTCGCCCCTTGGCGTAGGCCGCTATCATTACGCTCAATCCAAGACGAAATGCTCGAATCAGAAATTGACTCTAGTAAGCATCAAAACAATGTAGATAAAGACATACTTAGATACTTTCGGTATGTTCTAGGCCTTCAAACGGCGAACCCGTCACACGGTAAAGCCAAAGCGGTTTTTGATGACCTTTACGTGGATTCTCCTACGCTTGAAACGCTACGATACCGACTAATTGATGCTGCGGAACGAAAGGAGACTGTCGCTTATCTACTGTGCGGACCACGGGGCTCTGGAAAAACAACGCTCCAGAACAAATTTATTGTCCGAAGCAGGGTTAAAACCACCGCCTTTAGGCGGTCAGATTTATCTTTGAAGCCTTTTGCA
>NZ_JBHUHX010000050.1:0-4033 GCF_042682685.1 Thiorhodococcus fuscus | reverse complement strand
GGTGCAGGCCCTCGGCGAAGAACTCGCCGCGATCGGTGCCCGTACCTGTAACACGGGCACTTAGTCCCGTGGGTGGCACTCCTGGGGTTGTTGAGCACGGTGTGAGGGCCGTTGCTTGGGGGATCTCGGATCCAGTGGGAGTGTTAGTAGCACTCCCACTTATTCTCACTGGTGAGAAAAACGCCCCTCTTGGCAGGTGTGCGATACGTTCGGCGGGCTGGATGCCCTGCCCTTGGGCAGCGCGGTTTGGGGAGGCCAATGGATCTCTCTAACCCGGCCCTGCATGTCGATTTCTTGGATGTGTGGCAGCAGCATGACGACGCCCCCGACTGGGGCGCGAGTCGCCGCCTCGATATCGACATGACCACCGGCGAGCTGCAATACCAGACGGTCAAGTCTGGCCAGCTCAAAGGCTCCTGGGAATCCTCGTTGATGGTGCGCGCCTTCGGCGGACGCGTTCAGGTGCAAGGGAATCCGAGCAAATGGGGACGCTCGGAAGCCGTGGGGCTCGGGTGTCGTTCGATCTTCGAGGCGGTGAAGGTCTATAACGGTGTGCTCAAGGAATTGGGGCTGCCGCTGTTTCATTACCCGGACCGCGTGCGCTTCTATGGTGAAGATGGTGAGATTGACCGCACCGAATTGAAAGGTCCGCGTATTTCGCGTATCGACATCGCGGCCAATCTGATTCTCGGCTCGCCGGCCTCGGTCGAGCATTACATCCAATGGCTGTTGACGCAGCGGGTTGGGCGTCGCGGCCAACCATTCCGCGCCAAGGGTGAGCTATCGGCCCTGGCGGGATCGCGCCGGACCCGTCAGCGGGCCTGCTACGGCAAGGCCGAAGAGGTTCTGGAGCAGATCAAGCGATGGCGTCGCAAGCGAATTACCGACATTGAATCCGTAGTGGGTTATTTGAGTGCATTGAGAGAACGATTACATAGCCAAGGTTGGGTCCGTGATGAATTGCGCCTCTATACAGACTATCTGACCAGATCAGGGTTGGCGTACGCCGAAAACTGGGGTGATGAAACGATGAAAGAGCAATGGCAGGCATTCAAGGTGGAGACTCAGGAGATTGGCGCGGTCGTCGATTGGAAATCGGAGGTGGTGGCACGCTTGATTGCGCGCGGTGTTGGTGAACGGGCGGCGCGTCAGCGCCTCGAGGTGCTATTGGCCTGGATGGGCGGCGTGGACGTCGGTGTCGGCGAGGGTCGCTCGCAAGCGACCTTCTATCGCATCGCGAAGGATTTGCGTGAAACGGTCGGCGTGGACATCCGGGGCCGTCCGAACGTGGTCACGCTGGGCTCGCGGGCTCAGCAGTTAGCGCGCCCGATCGAGGCGCGCGTGGCGACCTGGGCCGATGTCCAGGCGCTCTATGAGGGCTTGCCGGATCTGGCGGCCTGACGTTGAGGAGAAGCACGTGGAACGATTGGTTGGCTACTGCGTTGGCAATGTGAACGGCGAGCTTTTGCACAGCCGTATCACGGTGGAGCCGGGTGCGGAGCTGTTGCGCTGGGCGATGCATCCCGATCTGGCCCACGTCTTTCCGACACGGCAGGCCGCGGAGCAATGCGTTCGGGAACTGGAGCGCCCCGACCGCTTCGTGGTGAAGCTCTACGACACGGGAGATCAATGGTTCGTCGAGTGGCCCGAAGGGGTCAACGTCTGACGGGATGAGGCGTAGCCCCCGAGGCTTGGCGGCGATGGGGGCACGCCTGAGGCACATAACGCCCTTGGGGGTACGTCATGTTCGATCAGCTTATCAAACCTGCGGCGGTGGATGTCGAAGATCTGGGTATCGGCGCCCTCCTCCGCTCCTCCTATTGGCGCGCTCGGCGCTACTTCGGCCAGGTGTTCAACGTCAGTGATGGCCTGCTTCGTTATGATCGGGACCGGAATGATGACGGCTATGAGGTTCATGGCGTGGATCTGTCATGGCTCCTGAGCATCGGCGCCCGTGAGGCGCGCGTGCTCTGGTGGCAAGGTCATCGGATCCGGGCCGTCCTGATGGCCCTGATTCCGTTGCTTCAAGCGGTCATCGGGCTCGTCTTCAAGGCGGCCTGGCTGCTCGTGCAGCTGCTTAACCAGTTGGTCTATTGGGGCTTCACGGATGATGACTGGGAGCACAACGGCGACCTGTGGCTAGAGCGCTTTGGCGATGGTGGCGACCAGGTGTCGAAGCACCCGTAAGGCCGCTCAGGACGTCATGTCCATGCGCTCGATGGATGGCAGCGTCGAGCCGGGCGGGCTTCGCGCAGCTTGCGGAGCGAATCCCGCCCGGCTCGATCGCGCCAATCTTCGTAGCGGAACCGAAGTCCTCGTCAGCCGATACGGAAGCCTTCGGCGCCCTGCTCGCCGACAAGGACGAGCGCCTTTGTAGCCTTCTCTATTTGCGCAACAGTTGCGCAATATCCTTGCATTATTCGTCACTGTTGCTAGTATTTAGCTAAGCCAATTAACGCAACAGTGACGCAATCATGAGCGAGCCAGCATCCCCGAAACGGCGCGGACGTCCTTCGACCGGACGGGCACTCTCGCCCGCCGAACGCATGCGGGCTGTCCGCGAACGCGCCCGAGCTGTCGCCTTCGATGAGTATCGTGGAGACTTCAGCGCGATGAGCGATACTGGGCTGATCGAGATCCTGACCACGGCCTATCGTAAGGGCATGACTCAAGCGGCGGCGGATGCCGTGGTCGAGATGTTCCGGCGCATGAATCCGCGAGCGGTGGCCGGTATGGCTCTAACCCCAACGTTTCAGCCGGCGACCACGGCCGACCTTGCATTATCTGAAACAGTTGCGGAAAAGCCGGTTGGCCAGAAACGGAAGACGTCCGAATCGGGACAAAACGAAACAGTTGCGAAAAATAGCGAGACGCCCGAGGATGCTCCCGAGCTCAGGTCGGCGATCGTAGAGCCGGTTCCCCTCTCCGAGCGTGATCGCCAGATTGTCGAGCTGTATCACCAGGGGCTCGGGAAGCGTCCGATCGCGCGTCAGTTGGGCATTTCGGACGGCACCATTCGTAGCGTCCTCAAGCGGCATGGTGCTGATTAAGCGTCACGGTGACGATAAGAGCGCCGAGGTTTCCTAGCCTCCCCTCTGGAGCCCGGCCGGGTCTGGGCAGAGCCCAGAAAAGACATCGAAACCGCGCAGAGGGTTGTTCAGCCGTCGGGCGGCTGGTTGACAGTCCGAGCACGGGGCGCAGACTCGAAAAGCCAAGGGTGCTCGGATCTTTCCCTTCCCTCCGTCACCCTTGGCGGAGTCCGAAGGCGCCCCGCGCGCAGTGACTGTCAACTTGCCGATCCGTCGGCGTCTGCTCCGATCCTCGCATCCCGTTCGTGGCGCTGCCGCTCCGGCACGCACGCTGCCTGATTGGCTGTTCAAAATGAGGGGCGTTACTACTGCCGACCTTCCGGCTCACGCATCGGTACTCGCTCGGGTGGATTCTTCCAGATGCTGATCCAGGTGCGGTTCTGGTCGCTGAATGCTTGCTCGACACCGCAGGCGCGAATGTAGCCGTCCACCACCTCGATGATTGCCGCCTTGTTCGCCTCGGGCAGCTTCAGTGCGCGCTCCAACGTCTGCTTCAGAATCGCGTCCATCGGCGCCTTGTCGAGATCCATCAACAGCGCGTCCGGCGAGCAACCGAACGCCTCCATCAGCTTGTAGAGGGTCGAGAGCTTCGGGTCTCCGTCGTCTTTCTCCAGTTTCGAGATATGTCCGATGCGAATGCCGGTCCGTTCGGACAGCTGGACTTGGGTCCATCCCTGGTCTTGACGCAATCGCCGAATGTTCTTGCCCAGTGACATGACGGACCTCTTTTGTATGCTCTGGATGAGTCTAAGTTATGCTCCAGAAGCATCATAAGCGGTCAAATTGTCACTGCAGCGTTGTGTTCTCCTGCGACGTAAGATAAATTTCGCCTGTAGCGGTATTGACAGGGTTTGCAGGAGCATGGGACGACCAGCCTATACATTATGCGAAATCAAGGAGCGGACTGAATCCGGGTCTAGGCCACGCCGCTCTAAGGTTCAACC
>NZ_JBHUHX010000049.1:0-722 GCF_042682685.1 Thiorhodococcus fuscus | reverse complement strand
TGCCGGCTCATCTGCTTGACAATTGCCAGCTGAGCTGCGTGATTCCTGCCGGCTCATCTGCTTGACAATTGCCAGCTGAGCTGCGTGATTCCTGCCTGGTCACGTGCTTGATTATTGCCAGCTGAGCAGCATGATTCGTCACTGCTGAGCTCCATGCTTATTGCCTGCTGATTGCGTGGTTCGTGTCTGCTCAGCTCTTTGAGTATTGCCTCCTGAGGTCCCTGTTCGGTCGCCACCTGCCGGGGACCAGCCCCAACTGATCCAGGGTATTCGAAGGAGAGATGGCCTAGGCGACTATTTATATGCTAATCAGAGATGTCAAGAATAATAGTATGAGGAGAGCTCAGTAGGAAAATTCGGTGGAGAAAAGAGACTGAGTAGCTTGGTTTACGCGGAAGACCAATCAAACTTCAAGACAAGAAGTTTGCACCACTTACGTAGGCCGCAGGCGCCCTCTCGAATAGCGAAAGGTGCCTCACCCTAGACACCTTCTCGAGTGGGTCTTAGCAGCCCAGGCATAATTAGTAAGCGTGGTGGGTTCCGCGCTCCAGATGGAGACTCAGCTGGAAGTTAAAGGGAAGAATGACAAGGAACTTTATGAATTGGAGCTGTAAGTTAACTCTTTGACAGAGAGAGCGAGATGGTGGTGGGGGACAGCCCCCAGTGAAATCAGAGGTGAGAGCACAAAGCAATACAGTAGGCAGACTCCGGTTTTTTTGGGG